>JALQXY010000117.1 GCA_023262945.1 Rickettsiales bacterium
TATTTTTTAAGATAAAAATTGTAAAAAATGCAAGTCCTATACCTATAGGACTTAAGGCTTTTTGCAATTTTTAGCCAAAAAGATAAAGTCAGATTGTTTAGCTTTTATATATGTTTTTTAGGTGGGAATTGGTATAATATCATTTTAACTCGAAAATGGTATTATCCATTTTCAAGTTAAAATGATATTAATTGATAATTTATTTAATTTGATCAACAATGACTAATTTACAAAAATTTGATTTATGCGTTATTGGCGCTGGACCAGGCGGTTATGTAGCAGCTATTCGCGCTGCTCAATTAGGGCTAAAAGTTGCAATCATAGAAGCCAATCACTTAGGAGGTATTTGCCTTAATTGGGGCTGCATTCCCACCAAAGCTCTACTTAAATCTTCAGAAGTAAATCATCTTTTGCGCAATGTTAATGAATATGGCTTCGATGTCAAAGATATTAAATTTGATTTTGAAAAAATTATTCAAAGATCCCGAGAAGTTTCCAAAAAACTAAGCTCTGGCATTGCTGGCTTGATGAAGAAAAACAAAATCACTGTAATAGATGGATTTGCCAAATTTAACTCATCTAAGCAAATTTTAGTTACTAAAGATCAAAAAGAAATTACCAAAATTGAAGCCAATTATTTTATCATAGCAACTGGGGCAAGAGCTCGTCAAATTAAAGGTTTAGAAAGTGATGGTCAAAATATTTGGACTTATCGTGAAGCCATGACTCCTAAAAAATTACCAAAATCAATTTTAGTTGTTGGTAGTGGCGCTATTGGCGTTGAATTTGCTTCATTTTATCGTAATATGGGCTGCGAAGTTACTATCATTGAGATGATGGATAATATTTTACCAGTTGAAGACCAAGAAATTTCAAAATTAGCTCATAAATCATTTACCAAACAAGGTATCAAAATTATAACCAAAGCCAGTCTAAAGTCGCTAAAAACTAATCAAAATGAAGTTATTGCCGATGTTGAGATTGATAATAAAACAGAGCAATTAAAAACTGAAAAGGTTATTATGGCGGTTGGCGTGGTGGCTAATGTTGAAAATATCGGGCTTGAAAATACTAAAGTAAAAATTGACAAAAATTCTATCAAAGTTAATGGCTACCTAGAAACCGATGACGCCAATATTTTTGCCATTGGTGATGTAGCATCAGCTCCTTGGCTAGCTCATAAGGCTTCACATGAAGGCATAATTGCTGCTGAAAAAATTGCCAGCAAAATTGGCAAATATGATTCAAGTAAAATTCATCCAATTAAAAAAGAAAATATTCCAGGCTGCACTTATTCAATGCCACAAATTGCCTCAATTGGCTTAACTGAAAAAAAAGCTAAAGAATTAGGCAAAAATATCAAGATTGGTAGATTTCCTTATATGGCAAATGGCAAAGCCATTGCTTCTGGTGAGAATGATGGGTTAATTAAGGTTATTTTTGATGAAAAAACTGGTGAACTACTTGGCGCTCACTTAATTGGCGCCGAAGTTACTGAAATGATACAAGGTTTTGTAATTGCCAAACAAGCTGAGTTGTGCGAAGAGGATTTAATGCATACCATATTTCCTCACCCAACTATGTCAGAAATGATGCACGAAGCAGTGCTAGACGCTTATGGCAAGGTTATACATATTTAACTTAAAAATCTTTACTATTAATTCTGGCTAAAAATAATTTCCAACTTCAATAGTTAAATTTATTGATTTTGATAAATCTTTATTTAATAACTCTTATATTCTATATTATTTGCTATCTTAAAAAGACCTCTAAAACTTCTGCAAATCAACGAATTTTGGTAATTTTGTTGTTATTTTGATTTTTTAAATTCACGTATATAAAATACGCTAAAACTTAAAAAATAAAAATGTCTAAAAATTCCTCAAAATTGACTGATTTGCAAGAGGCCTTCTCTGCAAATCCGTAAATAGAAGACTAATTTAAGGCTTAACTTTATTTTTGTTTAAAAAATTAAAGAAAAAAGATAGATTTTTTTATTAAAACTTGATTTTTTGTCTTAATTTTGCTATAATTAATATAGTTATTTAATTTTTATTAAATAAGCCGGATTAGCTCAGTGGTAGAGCAACTGTCTTGTAAACAGTAGGTCGTCAGTTCAAATCCGACATCCGGCACCATTTTGTTAAGTCTTTTAATAAATAAACATAATTGTTAATTTATATATCAATTCTTAACAATTTGTTATTTTTTGTTAATTTTCTAAATTCAGCTATTTTTATAAGTTATTTACAGTCAATCAATTAACCAATTTTGCTAATTGATTTATCATCAAAAATAACAAATTATCAATCCATAAAAAAGATGAATAAAGAAAATGGAGAGATCTTTGTTAAAAGATAAATGTAAATATTTAAAATTATGACTGGTGAATCAAATTGGTTGGGTTTATGGGGTAATACTACCCATAATCCTGTAAATCCTCAGAAAGAAAATAGCGCAGATAATCCTCAAGCATCTGGGGAGTGGTGGCAGCCATCAAACTCATTTCTTGGAGTATTAGCTAGTTTTACCAATCACATTAAAAAACATTATATTTGTAGGCTCAGAGCGCTTTGCACCCCCAATAAACGTTGGTTTTGGTGTTTTGGGGTTTTCCAGGCTCCGCTTACATTTGTTCATGTATTTCTTTAATTATGCTGGCGTCAACTGGGTACAGTTTTGATA
>JALQXY010000141.1 GCA_023262945.1 Rickettsiales bacterium
ATCTACGCGCGAGAAGAGGCGCGCGCGCGCGCGCGCAGGCTGCCGTGCTGCGGGCTGCACATAGTGCGGAGCTCGACGCGCTGGGGGCACTTCATGCGGGCGCCTTAGCAGACGCCCAGGTACGGTGCCAGCAGTACCGTGGTAGGAGCCACCCGTGCCGCTGTGAGTATATCCGGTTCCACCGAAACCTCTGCATGGGCGTCAGATGACTTTTAAAGGCTTCTGCGCAGTGAAGCGTGGTAAATAAATGTGTACCACATATATCTCTGCGGTGGCCGCCCTCTCAAAATCAGTGCTCTGTGACGACTGGCGGCTGCGCGCTGCCGGAACGAGGAACTCTTGACCTGAACTAATGCTTCGAGAGCTGGGAGTCATAGCTTCACTTTAGCCATTCCCATGCTAGAGCCCCTTCAGTGGAAGTGCATGTGCTAGTGCGCGCCTCGGTAAATGCCCAGTGCAGCGTGTATCATTGTCTGTGTGTGCAGATGAGTAATTGCGTGTGTGATTCTGTGTCTGAGTGGGCATGAGTACGTACGTGTGTCTGTGCGTATGTGCTTGTGTGTATTATCATATTTTGCGTATTTGTATGTATGTTTATGTGCGTGTTTGCACCCTCAATTTATTAAGTTATATAAGAAGTAACACAATCTCTGAAGAAGATGAAAAAGAATTGATTACAATTTTGAATCAGTTTATAGATAATCACAGGCAAGCTAAAGAAAATTATAATAAAGTTACAAGAACAATTTATCAAAAATTAGCAGCTAAAGAAGAAGCAGGAAAAGCAGCAGAGGAAAAGGCAGCAGCGCAAAGAGCAGCAGCAGAGAAAAGAGTAGCAGAGGAAAAGGCAGCAGAAGAAGCAAGAATAGCAGCAGAGAAAAGAGCAGCAGAGGAAAAGGCAGCAGAAGAAGCAAGAATAGCAGCAGAGAAAAGAGCAGCGGAAGAAGCAAGAAGAGCAGCAGAAGCAAGAAGAGCAGCAGAAGCAAAAAGAGCAGCAGCAGAAAAAGCGAAAACGGAAAGAGAAGAAAAAATCAAAGATTTCCTTAAATCAGACAAAATTTACGTTGTCAGAAGGAATGAAGTAGTAAACAGATTTAAAGAACTTCTAATAAGAGGATTTACTACCAATCTTACAAGTGAAAAATACATTTATAAAACTTGCCAAACAGAACAAGATTCTTGTGATCTTGATAATTTTATTGAGCGTAATAATAATTTTATTAATAAACTTTATCCTGAAAATAGTAATGTTCATGAAATAAATGTTCATGAAATACATTTTATAACAAAAAAAGGTGAAACTCACAATATGATTTTGTGTAAAAAAACAGATAGAAAATGGGATATTCATTCAATTAATCCAGTAAAGGCCAAAATAGATAAAGCACGTATTACTATTACTATTGACAATATTAAAGATGGTGATGCACGGGAGGGAGAAATAGATACAACTGCAACAGATAATCATAATACGCCACGAGAAGCAGCAAGCGCTGATGTTTGTTTTGCTGTTCCAAGAGCTCCAACAAAACCAAATTCTCACCAACCACGTACTACTGATGATTTGAAAGGAGAAAGGCTTAAAAGTATGTTTTATAATGTAAAATCTAATAAATCAATTAATGTTATAAAAGCTAGGAGTTTTTTTGGTATCAGTTTTGGTCTTCCAACAACTACTGGGCAGGGAGCAGAAGAAGTACCCAGAAGAGGACGAGGCGAAGGCTCTTCATCAAATGGGCAAGGTTTTAGAGACACAATGTCACAAGCAAAAGAAGGAATTCCCAGCAGAGGACGAGGCGAAGGTCCTTCACCAACATTCGTTTCTAAAGGTGTAGGAGGAGCTCTTAATCAACAAAGAAATAATAATTTAGGAGGCAAAATAAGTGATTAAATTCTTTACTTTTTGACTAAAAAATAGCCCCATAAATCATTGCACCCTATAGAAATAATGCCTTATAGCAATTACCACCTAAAAAACATATAAAAACTAAACAATCTAACTTTATCTTTTTGGCTAAAAATGATTGCCGATTTGATGGATTAATCGATTATTAATCAATTAATCTGATCAATGCCGATTTGATGGATTAATTGATTATTAATCAATTAATCTGATCAAATCTCCCACCACACACCAATCTTAAAATTGGCTGAGTTTTTAAAGAAATATTTATTAGAATCGCAAAAAAAAACCCTTAAAAAGAAGGTGATGAAAGTGGCGGGAGTGACGGGACTCGAACCCGCGGCCTCCTGCGTGACAGGCAGGCGCTCTAACCAACTGAGCTACACCCCCAGAGAAATGAAATAAAGATCAAATAATAATCATCAAATCTTTTAAAGATTGGATTTGTGCGATATGTAAAATCACAGTATATAAAAATATATTATGGCTTAGCACAAATCAGCAAGATGATGTGATGACTATTTTAAATGCAATAGTTAATATATCAATATCAATATAGCATTAATATATAGGCATTAATGAATATTATTTTCTGCTATCAATAGCTATAAAAACTAAGTTAATGGTGGGCGATGACAGGCTCGAACTGCCGACCCTCTCCTTGTAAGGGAGATGCTCTACCAACTGAGCTAATCGCCCAAAATTAAGACCTTTACATAAAAACTTTGCATAAAACCTTTGTATAAATCCAATTTTGGGTAATTTTAATTACAATATTTTTTAATTTTAACCCCAAAAATCTTTTGAATTTATTATTTAAAAGCTAAAGCTTTTTGCGTAATTTGTGTTATTATTGAAATTTTTAAAATTCACCTATATCAAAATACGCTAAAATTTAAAAAATAAAATTGTCTAAAAGTTATTCCAAACTTGGAATTATGCAAAGGTCTTAAATGCAATAGTTTAAATGATATTAAATATGATATAGATAGCTATAAAAAAAATTTTTGCAGTTTTGATGCATGAATTTTTATCATAGCTAGATATAATATTATACCAATTCCCATCTAAAAATAAACAATATGACAAAATATTTTT
>JALQXY010000143.1 GCA_023262945.1 Rickettsiales bacterium
CTACTTAATCTAAGAAGATTTATAAAATCAGGAGTTAATCCGATTTGAGTAATTAAATTAGTTGCTGTTGCTGAGTCTAAGCCTTGTATTGAATTTCTTAATCCTAAAATTTCTTTCAAATTAAGCTCAGACTTAAATCTTACTGACAATTATCAAGCAACTAATAAAAAATCAGAATATAAAGATATTGACTTTACCTCGCGTTTTTATGGTAAATTTAGTCTTAATGATAATTTATACATTAGAAGTTATTTAAAATTTCAGCGCGAAGATCCAATTTCCAAATCTAGTGATATATCGTCCAATAAAGCTAAAAATCGTTATTTTGAAAATGGTGCTATACATATAGAAGAGTTAAATATTAATTATAAAATAGCTGATTTTTCTTTTAAAATTGGCAAAACTAATCTTGATTTTGGTAGATCATGGGATTGGAAGCGTGGCATATTTGCTTATAAATTAGCGAAAAACTACAAACAAACTGAAAAGCTAGGATTTGGAATTTCTTATAAATTAGGTGATAAGCAAAAAGATGGAGCATATCATTTTAACTTTTTTTCTTTCATAGATGACAATAAATATCTTGATAATTCTATAATAACTAAAAGAGATTTAAGTGATAATTTAAATAATAAAATCACTACAAAAAGCGGCCTAAAGTCTTATATTGCTTCACTTGATATTAATTTTGATTTTGGTGAAAAATACAGAGAACAAGAACAGCTTTTATATCAATTTGCTTATTTAAATCACGCTTTACAAAATAAAGAAATATCTTTGCAAAATAATAAAGATGAAAAATCTTTTGCTTTTTCACTAAAATATATCTTACCAATTTATCACAATTTCGCTATTGACGCTATTTATGAATATGTTAAAATAAATAATGTTGATGGTAATAAAAATATTAGCGAGAATTACAATAATTTAAGCTTAATAAGTAAAATTTTTAATAATTATAATTTAACATTATCTTATAATCAGCTATCTAATAAAGAAAAATTTGCCAATGGTTTTGATAAGAATATATCAGAAATTTCTTTTGGATATAAATTTGAAGAAACCATTATTTTTGATGAATTATTGCTACAAGCTGGCTATAAAAATCAAAGAACTAACTATAAAACTAGCTTAGATAAACAAAATGCAATAGGTTTGTTATTAAGATATACAAAAAATTTCTAAAATTGTGCAAAATATTATATTAGCTCTTCCAAAAGGTCGTATTCTTAAAGATCTGCAAGCCGTTTTCTCTAAAATTAATCTCAATATTGAAGATGAGTTTTATAATGATAATACTCGTCAATTAATCTTTAAAACCAATATTAAAAATTTACAGATCATAAAAGTTAGGTCTTTTGATGTTGCTACCTTTGTTAAATTTGGTGTGGCTGATATTGGTATTTGCGGTCTTGATGTTATTGAAGAATTTTCTTCACCAGAGATATATAATTTGCTTGATTTAGGAATAGGTTCTTGTCGTTTATCTTTAGCTGCTGACAAAAATCAGAAACTTGATCTAGATAAAATAAGTCATATCAGAATTGCTACTAAATACACCAATATCACCTCTAAATTCTTTGCTCAGAAGTCAATTCAAGCTGAAACTATCAAACTTAGTGGCGCTATAGAAATTGCCCCCAAAATAGGTCTTAGTGATTTTATTGTTGATTTGGTTGATAGTGGCAAAACTCTACAAGCAAATAATATGATTGAAATTGCTAAAATAATTGAAGTAACCTCGTTTTTAATTGCTAACAAAACTTCTTTTATGACTAAAAATAATGAAATTAATCAAATAATTAATTATTTTATAAAATAGTGTATAAAAATCTATTGAAACACATTTTTATATCTCTGATCGTTTTTAGCTTTTTATTTAAGCCTTTTTTTGCAATTGCTTCTGGTCCTTATGACGGCATAAGAAATGGTCCAAATGGCAAGGGAATAGAATTTGATGAAGATAGTAACATTTGCAGCACTGGCGAAAAACAGCCCGCAGGAACTTTTGGCACTCTTAACGAATATAATCCAGTTTATACCACAAGAGATAATAGTTTTAATATGGGTAATTC
>JALQXY010000040.1 GCA_023262945.1 Rickettsiales bacterium
GAAGTTATACACCACTACCGTAGACTGGGACGGAGAGGCATTATTTTTATTTAAAAACGAACTTTTAAGCTGAGTTGTTGAGGAAGGGGTTAGTGACATTATTTCGTAAGCAAACATATCGCACAACTGTGTAGAGTAGAAAACCGAAGACATTTTTAGATGGGAATTAGTATAAAATCATCCAAATCTACCCGTTATGTAGTCCTGGGTTTTTTGATTTTTGGGATTGGTAAATATTGCATCCGTTTTATCATATTCTTCAATTTTTCCCATATTAAAAAAAGCTGTCATATTAGAAATTCTAGCAGCTTGCTGCATTGAATGGGTAACAACTATAATAGTGAAGTTATCCTTTAATTCATCAATCAATTCTTCGATTTTAGCGGTAGCTATAGGGTCAAGTGCTGAACATGGCTCATCCATTAAAATAACTTCTGGCTCGATTGCAATAGTGCGTGCAATGCATAGCCTTTGTTGCTGTCCACCAGAAAGTCCAGTTGCTTGATCATGTAAACGATCCTTTACTTCGTTAAATAAACCAGCCTTTGTTAGGCTTTTTTCAACGATTTCATCAAGCATAGATTTGCTATTAAAGAGACCATGAATTCTTGGCCCGTAAGCTACATTTTCATAAATTGTCTTAGGAAAAGGATTTGGTTTTTGAAATACCATACCGACCGATGCTCTGAGTAGTACTAGATCTAGTTTACTGTCATAAATATTGTGATTATCAAGCAAAATTTTGCCAGTTATTTTACAATCCATAATCGTATCATTCATTCTGTTTATGCAGCGCAAAAAGGAAGATTTGCCACAACCAGAAGGTCCAATCAAAGAAGTAACTGTATTTTTCTTAAAATCTAAATTAATATCAAACAAAGCTTGCTTTGCTCCATAAAAGAGGTTTATTTTTCTTGCTGATATTTTGTTATTTGATAAATTATTAACCATAATTGCAATCTTGAAAACAAATGAATTTAAAAAAAATATTTCCACGTTCTCTTTATAAGAGATTTGTTTTAATAATAGCTTTACCTATTATTATAATTCAACTAGTATCAATATATGTTTTTTACTATACTCATCTTGCTGTTATTAGTAAGCATATGATTCGTAGTAATGTTGAACAAATTATTCTTATTGCAAAGAATTATAATGATAAAATAATTCATGAATTTGGTAGTGTCAGTGGTGTGAAATTTGAATTAATTAATTCAGATAATATTACCCTTATAGATTCTGAAGGTGTAGATGAATTCTCTCCGCTTTATTATCTTAAGCTAGATCTAGAATCAAAAAAAATCAAGATTTACAACGCAAGAATAGATGAAGATGAAGGATTAATTAGTTTTGTTATAAAGAATCAAAATCAATTAATAGAATTTAAGTTGCCAATCAAAAGAATTGTGCCTTCTCGATCCGATGTTTTTATATTTTGGCTTGTTTTTACTTCATTAATTACTTTGATTATCTCGATAATTTTTCTTAGAAATCAAATTAAATATCTAAATATTTTAAAAGATGTAGCTGAGAAATTTGGTCGAGGTCAAGATGTTGGAAATATAAAGCCAGGAGGTGCAGAAGAGATAAGATCATTAGCTTTATCTTTTATCAGAATGAGAGATCGTGTTTTAAGGCAAGTTACCCAAAGAACCATAATGCTTTCTGCTGTATCGCATGATTTACGAACTCCATTAACGAGAATGAAGTTGCAAATTGCTATGATGCCAAAAACAGAAGAAATAGATGAGCTTAAAAAAGATATTAGCGATATGGAAAATATTGTTGATGAGTATTTAGAATTTGCTGGTTCTGATAAAAAAGAAAAATCTAAAAAAATTAATTTTACAAACTTCTTAAAAAATGACGTAATAAATTATTACAGTAAGATCGACAATAAGATTGCATATAAATTAGAAATAGATAGTAATCTTAAAGTTTCGATAAAGAAAACCGCTATAAAAAGATCTTTGATTAATCTAATTGACAACGCTTTTAATCATGGTGACAAGATCGAAATTAATGTTAGTAATAGCAAAGATAATTTAATTATTGATATAGAAGATAATGGCCCAGGAATACCTTCCAAAGAAAGAAATAAGGTTTTAAAACCATTTTACCGTATCGACAATTCTCGAAATCTTGACAAAGATTTATCGCAATCTTATAAAATAAAAGGTTCTGGGCTCGGTTTGTCGATTGCTAATGATGCCATTTCTTCTCATGGTGGTCGTATTAAATTATCAAAATCAACACTGGGCGGTCTTAAAGTTACTCTATATATTCCATTATGAAAATTACTATCATCGGCAGCGGTTATGTTGGTCTTGTTTCAGGTATTTGTTTGGCAAAGATTGGTCATGATGTTATTTGTGTTGATAACAATTTAAATAAAATTGAAAAATTAAATAAAGGAGAGATTCCTATTTTTGAGCCGGGATTAAAAGATCTTTTATCAATAGTTAAAAAGGAAAACAAAATAAAATTTTCTAATAATTTAGTAAAATCTATTGAAAATTCCAAAGCAATTTTTATTGCCGTAGGTACTCCGCAAGGCGAAGATGGTAGTGCGGATTTAAGCTATGTGATGCAGGTTGTTAGTGAGTTGGCAAGAAATATAAATGATGATAAGCTTATTATCACTAAATCAACCGTACCGGTTGGTACTGGCGCTAAAATTCGTCAGATTTTTTCTGATATTAATCCAAAAAATAAGGTTAGAATTGCTTCCAATCCAGAATTTCTGCGTGAAGGATTTGCCATTGATGATTTTATGAATCCTGATCGTATTGTTGTTGGCGCTGAAGATGATAATTCAAAAAATATTCTAAGCGAAATATACCAATATTTCTCACTCGATAAGATGGTTTTTAGCGATATTGTAACAGCGGAGCTAATAAAATATGCCTCTAATTCTTTTCTTGCTACAAAAATATCATTTATTAACGAAATGAGTGATCTTTGTGAAGTTGTTGGTGGAGATATTTCTAAACTATCTTATGCTATGGGTCTAGATTCAAGAATTGGCAATAAGTTTCTAAATCCGGGCCCTGGATTTGGTGGATCTTGTTTTCCGAAAGATATTATGGCAATTTTGAATATTGCCAAAAACAATAATATTGATTTGTCTCTTATAGAATCAGTTATTTCATCAAACGGAGCGCGTATTGATAAAATGGTCAAGAAAATAGAAATAGCCTTGGGTGGTGATGTTATGAACAAAAAAATATCCTTGCTTGGACTTGCCTTTAAAGCAAATACCGATGATATTCGCTATTCGCCAGCAATAGCTATTGCTAAAAAATTAGCAAAAAAAGGATCTATAATTTTAGCTCATGATCCGCAAGCAATAATAAATGCTAAGCAAGAATTATCACTTTTTTCTGATATAAAATTTTGCGATGATATTTATTTGACGGCCAAAAATTGTGATGCTTTGATAATTGCTACAGAATGGGATGAATATAAAAAAATAGATTTAACTAAATTGCGTAAATATTGCTCTACAATAATTGATTTGCGTAATATTTATAATAAGCATGATGCCATAAAGGCCGGATTCAAATATACTGCCATTGGTTATAAATAAATTCACCTATACGAATTTTGGATAAAAAGAACTTTAGAAGCTTAGTAGCTGATTTACAGAGGGGTCTTAAATTGCTTGCCTTTTAATTTTAAAAAAATATCGTTAAATGCCTTGTATCATATCTTATATCAAAGTTCATCTTTAAACGAATTTAATCGCTTATTTTTAACTGCTTTAAAGATGAACTCTGGTATTATCTATTAATTAGATTTGGTATTTTACAATCTACATTTGATTGATATTATTTTTTTTGTTCAAAGAAATCTTTAATAAATTTGATAAATACTTTCTAAAGTAATCGGCTTTAACCCTTTGCATATATGTATTTATACATGTATTTTTGCATGGGTTAATAAATATTAATATTAACTTCTCATAACTTGCCTGCAATCATAGTGATAATCTATGATGTCAATTTGATAAGGTTTAATAATGAGTTAAAATTTATAAAATAATGACAAAAGAAGAAATTGCTCATCAGCAAATACAAGAGCAAAAAGTAATAAATGAAAGTTTTGCTGATTTATTCGAAGAGTTCGAAAAAGATACGCAAAGACTTGTTGAAGGTGGTGTTGTAAAAGGTGTAATAGTTGAAATTTCTGATAAAGGTATTGCCGTTGATATAGGTTCTAAATCTATTGGCTTTATAGAGCTTTCTGAATTCAAAAGAGATGGCGAGATAAACGAAGGTGATGTAGTTGATGTTTTTCTGCATAGGCTAGAAAATAAAAGAGGTGATCTTATAATTAGTCGTGATAATGCTCGTCGCTTTATTACCTGGAACTACCTTAAAGAATGTTTGGAAAACAAAATATCAATAGAAGGTAAAATACTTGGTCGTGTAAAAGGTGGTTATGCAGTTGATGTTGATGGTATTATATGCTTTTTACCACGCAGCCAAGTTGATACTATGCTGATTTCAGAAGATGATTTTTTAATCGACAAAGTTGAAAAATTAAATGTTTTAAAAATCGATGATTTAAGAGGTAACGTTGTTGTTTCTCGAAGAGCAATAATTGAAAGCGTTAGAAACGCTGAAAAAGAAAAAGTATTATCCAAGATAAATGTTGGTGATGCTTTAGATGGTGTGGTTAAAAATATCACAGACTACGGAGCCTTTGTTGACTTTGGTAGTTTTGATGGTTTATTGCACTTAACTGATATTTCTTGGTGCAGAGTTCGTCACCCTTCTGAAGTTTTAAAGGTTGGTCAAGAAGTTAAGGTTCAAGTTATTAAGTATGATGAATCCAATAAAAGGGTTTCATTAGGCATGAAGCAATTGCAACAAAATCCATGGGAATCAATCGCTGAAAGATATCCTATTGGTTCAACAACTAATGGTAGGGTAACAAATGTAACTTCTTATGGAGCATTTGTTGAAATTGAGTCTGGAATTGAAGGATTGGTTCATATTTCTGAAATAAGTTGGATGAAAAATATCACTAATCCAAATAAAGTAATTTCACCAGATCAAGAGGTTGAAGTTATGATTTTAGACATCAATCCTCAAAGTCATCGTATATCTTTAGGTATTAAGCAATGTAAAAAGAATCCATGGCAAGACTTTTCTGAAAAGCATAAAGTTGGTGATATCGTTAAAGGCTTAGTAAAGGACTTTACTGATTTTGGAGTATTTGTCGAGTTTGACGGCGGTATAGAAGGTCTTATTCACAAAACTGATATTGCTAACAACGCTGAAGAAATTCGTGAATCCGACTTTAAAAAGAACAGCAAGATAGAAGTTGTTATTTTAGGTATTAACTACGAAAAAGAAAGAATAAGTCTTGGTATAAAGCAGCTTAGTAATAGTGAATTTAAAAATGATATTTCCAAAGTAAAAGAAGATTCAATCTTAACTTGCGTTGTAACTAATATCAAAAAAGATTTTCTAGAGATAGAGCTAGATAGTGGGCTAAAAGGTATTATTAAAAGATTAGATTTATCTAAAAATAAAACTGAGCAAAAGACTGATAAATATGAAGTTGGCGATAGAATAGAAGCGAAAGTAGTAACTTTTAACAAAACTACAGGTAAGCTTTTATTGTCAATTAAGGCTATTGAAGTTGATTCTAGAGACAGTCATATTTACTCTCCAAGTGACAGCGGAGCTTCAATAGGTAGTATAGCAGGTGATGTTCTTAGTTCTCTATCTTTTGATCAAGATGATAGTGATGAATCCGAAGATGTAAAAAAAGATAGCAATAAAAATAAAGATTAATGAAGTCAGACATAATAGCTTCTGTTATTTATTTAAAAACAAAAGTGCAGAAATGGCGTAACATTTCGGCACTTTTGTTATTCGTATCTTTAGTTCTAGTTTTTAGGTTATTCTTTGCTGATTCCAAAATTGATATCGACAGCATTAAGGGTTACATAGCTGAGATTGAGATAAATGATGTTATATTTGATGATGCTTATCGTAGTAAAATATTGACTAAATTGGCCAGTCAAGATAATGTTAAAGCGGTATTAGTTAACATTAATAGTCCAGGCGGAGGAATTGTTGGCAGTGAAATTCTTTACAAAAATTTATTAACAATATCCCAAAAAAAGCCACTAGTAGTTTTAATGGGTTCTGTAGCTGCTTCTGGGGCTTATATGGCCTCTTTAGCTTCGAATTATATAATCGCTCATAGCGGCACTTTGACTGGCTCTATTGGTGTAATTATGGAGTCACCGGATATTAGCCAATTGGCGCAAAAAATAGGAGTTTCCTTTAAAAGCTTCAAATCATCTCCAATAAAAGGCTATCCATCTTTTATAGAGGGGTCAAATCCTGAATATGACAAAATAATTCAAAGTTCTATCAATGATTCTTATAAATTTTTTACCGATTTAGTTAAAGAGCGTCGCCTCAATAAGATAAAATCTAAAGATATTTCTAGAATTTTTGATGGTAGAGTTTTTACTGGTAGGCAGGCTTTTGAATTGGGTTTAGTTGACGAGATAGGTTTTAGAGAGGATGCAATATCATACTTAAATACAATAGACAAAAATTTACAAGATTTACCGTTAAAAGAAGTATCAATTATCAAAAAAGAAAATAATTTTGTTGTCGATTTTATGGGTAAAATACCTTTTTTACAAAATTTTACAAGAAAAGCTTCCAATGATAATTATCAAGGAATGATGGCTATATTCAATCCATCTGCTCTTTGACTATGTTTTGTTTGCAATCTTTAAGGGGCCTCACCACATTGATTGCAAAGTTTGATATTATACCAATTCCCATCTAAATTTGAGATAAAAATTGTAAAAAATGCAAGTCCTATGCCTATAAGACTTAAGGCTTTTTGCAATTTTTAGCCAAAAAGATAAAGTCAGATTGTTTAGTTTTTATGGTTTTTTAGGTGGAGAATGGTATTATGTAAAAGTCTACTTAATTTATGCAGATTATTGATATATTTCTTCCATATTCTTCTAATTTATTTCTTTTAATATATCTGCGATAGCTATAATATTTTTCTTCTTCGGTAAAAGTGTCTAATTTGCTGTTTTTAATATCATTTAATCCTGACTCTATTAAAGAATTTTTAATAAATCCATTTAAGTTGAATTGAAATTTATCAACAATTTTTGATTTAATAAAAAATTTATTATTTTGACTATCATCGTGACAAAATTTATCTAATAGATCTTGAGAAACTTCGTAAGAATCTTGCTGAATCATAGGACCAATTTCTGCTTTGATATTTTCTGCTCCTATTTTTTTCATGGTCATGATGGTGTTTTCAATAATTTTGGATAATGCCCCGCGCCACCCTGCATGAATAGCTGCGATTATATTATTTTTCTCATCCCAAAGTAGAATAGGTGCGCAATCAGCCGTTACCACTCCTATTGCTACGTTTTTTAGATTGGTAATAATTGCATCACATTGAGGGCGATTATCATCTTCAAAAATCTTTTCTTTTGAATCGATAACAAGAACTTTATTACTATGTATTTGATTTGGAAATAAAATATGATCAAATGTAAAGTCGATGTCAGATATATTTTTTATTGTTTTTGATATATTATCTTTATTAGTTTGATATTTTTTTCCAAGAAATGCTGATTTTATGGCCATAAGTAATATATTTTATTTACAAAAAGATAAAATTAAGATCCCTGCAGATCAAAAAATTTTATTATTGATAATAAAAAAGTTAAGTTTGTTTATATATTCTTGAGGATCTTTTATTTTTACTAATGAATCTTTTTTAGTAAAAAACATGTCATGTAATCTTGTTAATAAAAATCTTAAACTAGCGGCAATAAAAGCTATATTTAACGAATCTTTTTCTTTTGTGTTAAAATTTCTTATTGATTCATATCCTTTTAATAAATAATCAAAATTTTCTTTAATAAAATTATTTTCCCCAGAAAAACACCATGCATTAACGATGCAAGCAAAATCATATATGTATAAATCATTGGCGGCAAAGTAAAAATCTATCACGCCGCTAACTTTTGTTAAATCTTCATCGTTGAAAAATACATTGTCAGGAAATAAGTCAGAATGAATCACTCCACTTGGTAAACTATTATCCCATTTACTGTTAATAAATTCTATAGTTTGTATAATTTCTTTTTTTAAACCCGATTTATAATCATCGACCAGATCAGAGAATTTGTTAAAAAATGTTAAAAATTGTTTAACTCCTAAATCATTTTCTCTGGTCATGTGAAAATCTGCGGTAGCTAGATGCATTTTTGCAGCAATTTTGCCTATTTCAAAACAATGATATTTGTTGATATTGCTATAAAATCCATTTTCGTTTGGTTCTAGAGTTTTTCCTTTTAAGAAGGTAACTATTACCGATGTTTTATTTTTAATTTTAGTAAGAAATTGAGAATTTTTATTAAAGATTGGCTTGGGGCAGCATATTTCATGATTTGATAAATGCTTGGTTAATTCAATAAAAAATGGTAGATGTTGCTGATTAATTCGTGACTCAAATATGGTTAAAATAAATTTATCTAAATCACTTTCAATAATGAAATTTGAATTATCTATGCCAGCAACTATGCCTTTAAAATTAATTAATTTTCCAATATTGTAATTTTGTAAATGATGATCAAGATCTAATTTGCTTAAATTGGTATAAACAGCCATTGTTATTTATTATCTGTATTATTTGTAATTGTTTTATATTTATCCCAAGCTTGTTGATAAGAGGAATTGGATTTGGTATTTTGAGACCAAGATTTTGTTCCATCGGCAAATGTTTTTTTATGAAAAGATTTAGTTTGTTGGCTAAATTCTTGCTTCATATTATGAGATTGTAAATTTTTTATAATTTCACTAGTATGTAGAGCAATATTTGGATTTATATGCTTTTTTATTTGTTGATTGAATTCGCCGCTAATAAACTTGGTAGTATTGGCAAAATAATTTAAAACATCTAAAGTTAAAAAACTTCCATTATGACATACGTCGCGTGAAGTTGATAATAATTCAAAATATCTTGCAAAAAGCTCTGCTAGAATTTGATGTTTGGGGTATAATTTTACAGCATCAATCAATAATCTTTTTGCTTCGCTTCTAAGGGTTATACTATTTGTTTGACAATTTTTCATATCAAACAAAATATATTTCTGGAAGTCATTTTTTAAGTTAATTCCACTTTCATAATCAATGGCGTGAGCCATTTCATGAGCCAAAACATTGTAAGATATTTGTCGTAAAATTATTTTAAGAGTTTTTTTGTGAAAAACTTTTCCCAGAGTTCTATCGAAAAATCCTTGCTGAGTTGTTAGAAAGCAACCTACGTTAGTGTCCCAATCTTTTATTATTTTAACTTCAAAAGATAATTGCTGTTGCTGTAATTTGGTAAGAACAAGATCTAGGCCGTCTTTAAAAAGATTAATTCGATATAAATTAGTAAATAAGCTGGTTAATTTATCGATTTCATTAATACCTTCAAAGCTAGTTTGTGAAGTAAAAATGTTTTTTATTAAATAAGATGTCATATTTTTTTTATAGGTCGACAATATAAATCAAGGCGATGGTCAACTAATTCAAAACCCATATCTTTAGCTATTTTATTTTTTAATTGCTCCAATTCTTCGTTATAAAATTCATAAACTTTATCATTACTAATATCGATCAAATGATCATGATGTTCATCTTCATTAACTTTTTCGTAACGCGCTTTACCTTCATTACGAAAATCGTGCTTAGCGATAACGTTAAACTCTTCAAAAACTTTTAATGATCGATAAACAGTAGCAATTCCAATATTAGGGTTTAGTTTGCTACATCTTTTGTAAACTTCTTCAACGTCAGGGTGGTCATTGCTATCAGATAAAATTTTTGCAACAAGACGACGATTATCTGTCATTTTAACTCCTTGCTCTATACATTTTTTTTCAATAACAGATTTCATTATAAAATTAATTTAATGGTTTAAACTCAAATCCGTCAATAGAAAATTAATTTATTACAATGATTTAATAAACTAAATCAACTTTTTATTAGCTGGATTGGGTTAAAAGTAATATTTAAAATATTTTAACTTTACGAAAATAGGCTTGTAATTGTATTTTTTACAGCATAATAATAATTTGCTACAAATAAATTTATAAAATATTTTTTATTTGATAAAAAATAGTTTACTAAGTTATTAAAAATATTGAGAAAAATTAAAAGAATTTAATTTTATACTCCTGGGCGCCGTTACTAAAGGTTTTTAAATTATCTTTTACCTTATTTTGGATTATTTTAAAGTTCAAAACCTTTAACTTTAACAATGAGTGTCTAGTATAGATATCAATTTCATATTTATTAATTTTAACCTAAAAATATTTTTGAGGTAAAAATTGTAAAAATGCAAGTCTTACGCCTATAGGAATTAAGGCTTTTTTCAATTTTTAGCCAAAAAGATAAAGTCAGATTGTTTAGTTTTTGTATGTTTTTTAGGTGGGAATCGGTATTAGTATATTTTTATTAGAAGTTAATATATAATTTATCTTAAAGTAGCAATTTATGAAAAAAAATCGTAAAATCATAGAAAACTCACCTTACTTCTTAACATTTGATGATGTATTATTAAAACCTAGTTATTCTGAGGTTCATCCTTTAGATGTTTCTACAAAAACTAAAATTACTAAAAATATTATTTTACATACTCCAATAATTTCAGCCGCAATGGATACTGTAACTGAAAGTCGACTAGCTATTGCGCTGGCACAATGCGGAGGGTTGGGTTGTATTCATAAAAATCTAACAATAAAAGAACAATCAGAAGAGGTAAGAAAAGTTAAAAGATTTGAATCTGGAATGGTAGCCGATCCAGTAGTTATTGATGATAATGCAACTCTTGGCGAAGCTTTGAATTTAATGAATAAAAACGGCATTTCTGGAATTCCTGTAGTTCAGCCTAATAGTAAAAAACTTGTTGGTATTTTAACTAATCGTGATGTCAGATTTGCTACTGATAAAAAGCAGCCAATAAGAGAATTAATGACAACTGATAAATTAATAATAGCCAAAGCTAATATTAGCAAAACAGAAGCCAAACAACTTTTGCATAAAAATAAAATTGAACGTATTATTATTGTTGATGATAATGGTAATTGTTTAGGATTGATGACTGGTAAAGATTTAGAGAAGTCTAAATTATATCCTAATGCTGCTAAAGATAAAGATGGTAGATTGCTAGTTGCTGCAGCCTCTGGAGTTGGTAAAGAAGGTATAAAAAGAGCTGAAAGTTTAATTGAAGCTGGATGTGATTTAATAGTTGTTGATACCGCTCATGGTCATTCAAAAAGTGTTATCGAAACTGTTAAAGAGCTTAAAAAGAAATATAAAAAACAAGATATTATGGCTGGAAATATTGCTACAAAAGAAGCAGCAAAAGCCCTAATAGCAGCTGGAGCTGATGCAGTTAAAGTTGGTATTGGTCCTGGTTCAATTTGCACTACAAGAATAGTTGCTGGAGTTGGCGTGCCACAATTATCTGCTCTTTTTGATGTTTTAGAATATTGCGATAAAGTAAAAGTGCCAGTTATTTCTGATGGCGGAGTTAGATTTTCTGGAGATTTAGCTAAAGCCATTGCTGCTGGAGCTTCAGCGGTTATGATTGGAGGATTGCTTGCTGGTTGCGAAGAGGCTCCAGGTGAAATAGTTCTTTACAAGGGTCGTTCTTATAAAGTCTATCGCGGTATGGGCTCTCTTGGTGCTATGGCTCGCGGTTCGGCGGATCGCTATTTTCAACAAGATGTAAAAGATAAGTTAAAATTAGTACCAGAAGGTGTTGAAGGTAGGGTTCCTTACAAGGGAATGACTCATGAAATTATTCATCAATTAATTGGTGGATTAAAATCTGCCATGGGTTATACAGGAAACTCTACAATTGATGAAATGCGCAATAATTGCAATTTTGTTAAAATAACCAATTCTGGACTTAAAGAGTCTCATCCGCATTCTATTACTATTACCTCAGAATCACCAAACTA
This sequence comes from Rickettsiales bacterium, assembly GCA_023262945.1. Taxonomy (GTDB): domain Bacteria; phylum Pseudomonadota; class Alphaproteobacteria; order Rickettsiales; family UBA1997; genus UBA1997. The sequence continues at coordinate 12,032 of JALQXY010000040.1, forward strand.
TACTACTGAAAATTAATGACAAAAAAAAATAAAAAAACTTTATTGCTTTGCATATTGGACGGTTGGGGTATTGGCGATAACAACAATCCTTACAATGCAATTGCTTGCGCTAAGACAGAAAATTATGATCGTTTTTTAAAACAATATAGTAATTCCAAAATAAAAACATCTGGTCTTGATGTGGGTTTGCCAGAAGGTCAAATTGGTAATTCTGAAGTTGGTCACATGACCATCGGTGCAGGTAGGGTTATTTTTCAAGACTTGCCGCGCATAAATAAATCTATTTCTGATTGTTCATTACAAAATAACTCAGATTTACAAGAGTTAATTGATGATTTATCAATTTCTAAGAAAGTATGCCATATTGCTGGTTTATTTTCTGATGGCGGTGTTCATGCTCATATTGATCATATTTTATATATGGCAAATATTATAAGAGATAAAGGTATAAAAGTTTATCTACATCTATTTTTAGATGGTCGTGATGTTTCTCAAAAAAGCGCTATAAAATTTATTAATAAAATTAAAGATATTGAAATTGCAACAATTTGCGGCAGATATTATGCAATGGATCGTGATCAGAAATGGGATCGTACAAATTTATCTCTTAAAGCCATTTTAGAAGGAGTTGGAAAAAAATTTAATAACCCAGTAGATGTGATTGAAGATTGTTATAAAAATAATATTACAGATGAGTTTATTATTCCATGCGTTGCAAATCTTTATAATGGAGTTGAGTTTGGAGATGGTTTAGTTTTTTGTAATTTTAGAGCTGATAGAGCAAGGCAGATATCTAAGGGATTAAAACAAAGCAACAAATTTAACAAAGCTTTGGCAATGACAGAATACTCAGTTGATCTTAACAATTTTTATAAAATATTATTTCCGTCGATAAATATCAAAAATTCATTAGCAGAAATTATATCAAAAAATAATTTAAATCAATTAAGAATTGCTGAAACAGAGAAGTATGCTCACGTTACATTCTTTTTTTCTTGCGGTAAAGAAGATGAATTTAAAGGTGAAGAAAGAATATTGATAAAATCACCAAATGTTGCAACTTATGATATGAAGCCAGAAATGTCAGCTAATGAAGTAACTAAACAATTATTAATTGCCATAAATTCTAATAAATTTGACTTTATTGTAGTTAATTATGCTAATCCAGATATGGTTGGTCATAGTGGTATGTTGCAGCCCGCTATCAAAGCTTGCGAAGTTATAGATAAACAGCTTGGTATATTAGAAGATGCTATATTAAAAAATAATGGACAAATGTTAATCACTGCAGATCATGGTAATATTGAAAATATGATTGATGAAAAAAATCAACCTCATACTTGTCATACAACAAATCCAGTGCCTTTAATTTTAATTGATAAAAATAATAATCTAAAGATAAAAGATGGTAGTTTAGCTGATTTAGCGCCAACCATTTTAGAATTAATGAATTTATCAAAGCCAGATGATATGCTGGGTAATAGTTTGCTTTGTAAATGATAAGAAAATATTTTGAAATTATAAAAAATAAATTTTTAACAAAATCCAGAACTAATATAAGTAAAGATTTAGAAAAAAAAGAGATGGGATGGATTGCAACTATAATTTATGCTTCAATTTTTGCCGTCATATTTCGTTCGTTTTTTTTTGAACCATTTCACATTCCTTCGGGCTCTATGAAGCCAAATTTACTAATTGGTGATTATGTTTTTGTGTCAAAATTATCCTATGGATATAGTAAATATTCATTTCCATTTGGTCATAAATTAAATTATTTTAAAGGTAGAATATTTTTTAATAAGCCAAAGAGAGGAGATGTTGCTGTTTTTCGCCTTCCAGGTGATGAATCAATAAATTATATTAAAAGAATAATTGGTTTACCTGGTGACGAAATACAAATGAAAAAAGGTATTTTATATATTAATAAAAAGCCAATCAAGAAACAATTTGAGGGTTTTTTTACTGAATCAGATGAGGCTGATTCACCTTTTTCTATAATGAAATATAGCGAATATCTAAATAAAGATAAGAAAATATTAATCTTGGATCAAATAATCGACGCTCCACAAGATAATACCATCACTTACATTGTTCCACAAAATCATTATTTTTTTATGGGTGATAATCGTGATAATTCTCGCGATAGCAGATATTATGATGTTGGATTTGTTCCTTATGAAAATTTAGTTGGCAAAGCTCAAATAATATTCTTTTCCAATCCTTTTCCTGCTTGGAAATTTATCGATTGGATAAGTTCAATAAAGTTTTCCCGTATTTTTAACAAAATTAATTGATTATGTTAAATTTAGATGAATTTTGTGAGATAATTTTTTATAAATTTAAGAATTTTAAATTATTAGAAGAGGCCTTAACTCATCCCAGCCTTTCAAAAGAAAAGAACAACGTTTTTAATTATCAGAGGTTAGAATTTTTAGGTGATAAAATATTATCTTTAGTAATAACTGAATTTTTAATTCATACTTATAAAAATGAAAAAGAAGGCGATTTATCAAGACGTCACGCTGTATTAGTATGTGGTGAAGTTTTGTCTGATATAGCTCTGCAAATAGAAATTGATAAATTTTTGCAAATGAGTCTAGGTGAAACTAATTTAGGTGGTAGAAAAAATAGAAAAAACCTAGAAAATGCCTTAGAGGCCTTGATAGCAGCTATTTATCTTGACTCTGATTATGAGTCAGTAAAAAACTTTATAATAAAATTTTGGCAATATTACTTAGAAAAAGATATTGATCCGCCAAAAGATCCTGTATCTGAATTGCAGGAGTTAGTTCAATTAAATTCAAAAGAATTACCAAAATATTCTGTTAAAAAAAGTGGTGGCAGCGATCATAAGCCTGAATTCTGCGCTACGGTAAGAATAGAATATATCAATAAAGAATTTAAAGCCAATGGTAGCTCTAAAAAAATGGCGCAAAAGAAAGTAGCGCAAAAAGCATTATGTGAGATTGTAGAAGATCATTCTTAACTACCAATTCCCACCTAAAAAACATTTGTTCATTTTTAGATGGAAATTGGTATAACATGGCGCGATGACCTATCAACTTTTCATTAACAGATTTGGGTTTAATTAGATTTTAAAAAAAGATATTGCAAAACATCTAATTTTATGATATGATATTCTTTGAATCTAATTTATGAATTTAAATTTAATAGCAACAAAATTACCAGAACTTGTTGTTGATTCAAAAAATTGTTAAGACATTTATTTAAAAAATCTAAAAATATAAACATAATTAGGAAATTCGATTTTTCTTAAAAAGAGAAATATTCTTGTTACAAAAACGTCTTTTCAATATCATTTTAACTTGAAAATGGATAATTTATCAAAATCTTTTTTAAGATAATACCAAATCCTACCTTTAAATAAAATTATAACAAAATATTTTTGAGATAAAAATTTTTAAGAAATAAAGCTGTATATCCATATAGCTAAGTCTTTTTAGAGATTTTTAGTCAAAAAGATAAAATCAGATTGTTTAGTTTTTATATGTTTTTTAGGTGGAAATTGGTATTATACCAATTTCCACCTAAAAATGAACAATATAACAAAATACTTTTGAGATAAAAATTCTTAAAAAAAGGTTTTACAATATTTCACTAAATTAAGTTCTCTTATTATAAAATATTTTTTTCTAGATTTGATTTAAAAGTGCCGGAGTATAGATGTTTCAAGTTTTTAAAAAAGATGAAGCTAAAATTCAAATAATCTTTAAAAATTACAAGAATTGAATTTGAAAATTACTTTTTACTTTATTTTTTTACTATTTTTTGTGGATTAGCAAAAAAATTAAAGTAAAAAGAATTTCAGTAATCTAATATAGATAAATCATTAACCAAAAAGACCTCGGCGTTTTTTACGAGGTTTGCCATTATTATCATCATTGTGACGATCTTTGCGCTCTTTCTTATTATCACGAGAAGATGATCCTCTTTCATCGATAAGTTGAGGCTTAGATGCTAATTGATCCGAAATATCTTCGCCAGAAGCTTGATCTACACATCTAAAGCTTAACTTAGGGCGACCTTTTTTATCAAAACCAATAACTTTAACTTTTACTATATCGCCTTCATTTATAACGTCTTCAACAAAGTCAACTCGATATTCTGCCAATTCTGAAATATGAACAAAGCCATCACGATTATTTGAAATATTAACAAAAGCTCCAGCATCAATTACTTTAACTACTGGACCTTCGTAAATATCACCTATTTCTGGCTCAAATATGATTTCATTGATCATTGTTAATGCTTTAGCAATCGAGTCAGAACTATTAGAAGAAATTTTTACTTGACCACTATCATCAACGTCAACAACGGCTCCAGAAACTGAGCAAATTTCTTTAATAACGCGACCTCTAGAACCTATAACTTCTCTAATTTTCTTAGGATCGATATTCAATATCTCAACTTTTGGAACATTTGGATTAAGATCGGTTCTTGGCTCATTCATAACCTCTAGCATTTTACCCAATATATGAATTCTACCTTCTTTTGCTTGAGACAAAGCCTCTTGCATAATTGCTGTGTTGATACCATTGATTTTAATATCCATCTGCAATGAAGTAATACCATCTTTAGTACCAGCAACCTTGAAATCCATGTCACCAAGATGATCTTCATCACCCATTATATCAGATAAAACCACATAATCATCACCTTCTTTTATCAATCCCATAGCAATTCCAGATACAGGAGCTTTAATTGGCACACCAGCGTCCATTAGCGCCAAAGATGATGCACAAACAGTAGCCATAGAAGAGGAGCCATTAGATTCCGTTATTTCAGATACAACTCTAGTTGTATAAGAAAAATCTTCTTGAGTTGGAAAAATCGGATTAATAGATCGATAAGCTAATTTACCATGACCAATTTCTCTACGACCTGGAGCTCTAAGTTGACCAACTTCACCAACAGAATATGGTGGAAAATTGTAATGAAGCATAAAAGATTCTTCTGCCATTCCTGAATCAAGATTTTCAACAAGCTGTCTATCTTTTGCTCCACCTAATGTAGCAACAGCTAGAGATTGCGTTTCCCCCCTAGTGAATAAAGCGCATCCATGAACTTGTGGAAGAAGACCAACTTCAATTTCAATTTGCCTAACTTCGTCAGTTTTTCTGCCATCAATTCTAGTTTTATTTTTTAAAACATCACCACGCACTACGTCTTGTGATAAATACTTGAATACCTTTTTTAATCTATTTTCAGAGATGTCTTGCTCTTCATTAAGATATTTTTCTAATATATCGCTATATACAGCATCTAATCCACTAACTCTTTGCTGCTTATCTTTTATTTTATAGCTATCAACTATTCTTTTGCCAGCAAAATTTCTAATATCTTCAATTAGCGAGCTATTATCATAAGATTGGTAAGTTATTTTTTCTTTTCCAACTTCTTGCTTCAATTCATTTATTAACTTAATAACTGACTGAAAAGATTCATGAGCAAAATTGACCGCTTCAAGCATTTTTTCTTCAGAAAGCTGTTTGGCCTCTGATTCTACCATTAAAACTGAACTCTCAGTTCCTGCAACTACTAGATCTAAGTCACTTTTAATTAAATCTTCATTTGAAGGATTTAAAACCAATTGATCGTCTATTAAACCAACTCTTGCACCAGCAACAGCTTCGCTGAAAGGAGCTTCAGATATAGATAAAGCTGCGGAAGCAGCAATTAATGAAGCTATATCAGGGTTGCAAGTTGAATCGTAAGATAACAAAGTGCAAGTAACGTTGATTTCATTATGAAAGTCTCCTGGAAATAAAGGTCTTATAGGTCTATCTATAAGTCTTGAGGTTAGAGTTGCAACTTCACTTGGCTTTGCTTCCCTTTTGAAGAAACCGCCTGGTATTTTACCCGCAGCGTATGATTTTTCAATATAATTTACTGTTAAAGGCAGAAAATCAGCACCTTCCACTGCCTTCTGAGCAACGGTGACAGCTGCTAATATGGTGGTATTGCCATATCTTAACATTACAGATCCACTGGCTTGTCTTGCTACTTTACCTACTTCAAGAGATAAAGTTTTACCATTCCATTCAATTTCTTTTTTTACAATATTAAACATATATTATTGATTACAGTTTTATTAATTTATTCAAGGGCAATAATTCTAGCAACGTATTTAATCGAGGAAAATTATTAGAAACAAAATAATTAGATAGTTACAAAAAAAACTAAGCTAAGTTATATAGAAATTACTTTCTAATATTTAGTTTTTTTATTAAATCTTCATATTCTGTAGAAGAAGAGTTCTTTAAATAGTTAAGTAAACTTCTTCTCTTGCCAACCAAGATTAGTAAAGACCTTCTTGAGGCAAAATCTTTTTTATGAGCTTTTAAATGATTAGTTAATTCTTCTATTCTTTTAGTCATCAAGGCACACTGAACCTGAGTAGAGCCTGAGTCTTTATTATCTTTAGCAAATTCTGCTATAACTTCTTTCTTAGATTTTAATGAAAGGGACATAATTAATTATTTTTTTACATACAAAACAACAGCGGACATCACCAACTAGAGTGAACACTTTTGAAGTTGATTACATCAAAACTACCTTAATTTAAGGTTTAACTTTGATATATATATTAGTAATGCCCATATTTTAACAGGTCAAGTGAAATTGTTGCATCTATATCAAATTTTCCTACTCGAGTTCTTTTTAAACAAGAAACATAGCCGCAAACATTATTTTTTAGACATATATCGCGAGCTAGAGATCTTATGTAAGTTCCCTTTGAACATTCCACCTCAAATAAAGCGTAATCTTTTGAATTAAAAAGAATATTTAAACTATAAATATTTACTATGCGACTTGGTATAGAAAAATCGATATTTTTGCGCGCCAATTCATAGGCTCTCTGACCATCAATTTTTATAGCTGAGAATTTTGACGGCGTTTGCTCTATTTGACCTACAAAAGATAAGGCGGAACATATTAAATCATTACTGCTAGGCCTTGCCTCGGATCTCTCTGTTACAACACCTTCGATATCATCAGTATCACGAAACTCACCCCATTTAATTTTAAATATATATTTCTTAGTGGCGTTCATCATTTCTTGCGATGTTTTAGTAGCTTTATTCAAAGCAATTGGTAAAACACCGGTAGCAAAAGGGTCAAGAGTGCCGCCGTGACCAACTTTTTTTGCTTTAGTTAGTCTTTTTACAATAGAAACTACGCGAGCTGAGGTAATAAGAGGAGGCTTGTATATATTAAGCCATATATCTTTATTATGAAAGTAATTCATATTTCTAAATTTTGATTGAGTTTTTAACAAAAAAACCGTTTACAAAATATTTATTTTGACCTCGATTTTTATCTCAAAAAATATTTTGTCATATTGTTTATTTATAACATAAAATGAATGTTGCAAATTTTGTAAATAAAAATTATATCAAATTTAATCTTTAAAAAAACCTCTTTAATCTAAAATTTTATTAAATTACATTGTAGTATTTATAATATTACTTTTCATAAATTAAATAACTTTTTAAAATGACAAAAGAAACAACAGACAATAACTTTCAAAATGATGTTTTAAAATCTTCAAAACCAGTATTAGTTGATTTTTGGGCTCCTTGGTGCGGTCCTTGTAAACAGCTAGGCCCTGTAATTGATCAAATATCTAGTGAAATGTCCGATCAATTAGATGTCTTTAAAATCAATATTGATGACAATCCAGACACTCCGTCAAAATATATGGTAAGAGGTATACCGACTTTAATGTTATTTAAAAATGGTGAAATAGTTGATACTAAGGTTGGTTCAATACCTAAGTCAGCTTTAAAAGATTGGATTGAAAGCAATTCATAAATTTCTTTAATTTGCTAGATTTAAATAGTCTTAGTATAGATTTTACAAATTCCAACTCTTTAACCATTAAAATTGGTTGTGAGTTGGAGTTTTTTTTACTTAAGAAAAACAAAAAAGAAGCAGCATCTCTCGTTGAAGTTAACAATTTTATAAAAATTATTCCCCGTTTCTTAACAACAAGTAAAATATCTTATAAAATTACCAAAGAGCAAGGTGCTTCACAAATTGAATTGCAAACTGATTTCTCTAGTGATCTAAATTTATTAGCACAATTTATTGAAGAATTTAAAATCGATGTATCTCTATTGGCTAATAATAATAATTTGCAAACTTCTTTTGCTCCGCAAATTTTTGTAGATGATTGCGGCAATTCTTTGCAGTTTAATATCTCATTGCATGATAATCATGGTAATAATTGTTTTGCAGAAAATAGTATTTTACATAAATTTTGTCAAAATTTACTCAACAAAACCCCTCAAATATTACCTCATTTAATTAACAATGATGAAGATTATCAACGTTTTAATAAAGAATTAAATTTAAATCTTTTTAAAATAGGAAAATACACCGCTCCAGTTAATCTAAGCTATGGTTTTGATAATCGAAGTTGCGCAATAAGAATTGCCAAAACTCATGAAAATAAAAAAAGAGTAGAATATCGTATTGCTGGCGCTAATAGCAATTGTTATAATGCAATTGCAGCTATACTAAATAATAGTAAAAATTTTAGCCAGAATGAATTAATTACAAATGATAAGCGCCTAATATTTGGCAACGCTTTTGATAATCAATATAATTATCTAATACCAATTACCATCTAAAAATGAACAATATAACAAAATATTTTTTAAAATAAAATGTAAAAAACATTATTTTATAAAGAACTGTCTGTCAGATCAAGTAGTGTTTTTTACAATAAATAAGATTACCACTTATTTTTAAGTTCATGCATTATAGGCATGTCTTTTAAATATGGATTTTGAGATTTAAAGTCTAAATCATTTTTGTTATTCCAGGTTTTAGCGCCGTTTTTTATAAGATATTTTATAATTATGTCATTCTCATATTTATAAGCTATCGATAAGGCGTTAAAACCTTCATTATCTTCAGCATTAATATCTAAGCCTTTATTGAGTAAATATTCAATTGCTGGCAAGAAACCAGCTCTTGCAGCATACATTAAATAATTTTTGCCAAATTTATCTCGATAATTTATATTTGCGCCCCTTTCCATTAACATATAAAATGATGGAAAATCTTTAATCTCTATAGCTATTGTTACTGGATTATATCCTAATTTATTAGGCATATTAGGATCAGCTCCTCGTGCTAAAACAGAAGCTAATATTGGATAGTTACGATTGATTATTGCGTAAGTTAAAAGACTGTCACCATTTAAGTTAAAGACATTAGGATTTTGAACATAACGATAAGAACTATTAAAATATCTGACATTTTGCATATCTATGGCAAAAAATAAATAATTAATTCTTTCCTGAGGCGTAGGAATTATAGGAATATGCAAATTATCATTGGTACGAAATCTGCTCAATATTGGTAGAGCTGGAGTTTTATCTTTAATATATTGATTAAGGTTCTTTTTTTGTGGTTCAATATATAACGACCCGATGCTATTATATTCATCTATATAGCCATCTAATAATTGTTTATCAAGCAATGGTAACAGATATTCTTTTCGTAAATATTTTATTTTTTCTTCATATATTTCTTGTTTTTCTTTAATTAAAGAATCGTTTTCTTTTAAGGCATCTTTAACTAATTTGTTAGAAATATCCAAAGATTTGCTGTCTATGATTTCATTGTCTTTTTTTGCTTCCTCTATTTTATTTAATTTTTGATTTATTGATTTATTATCAATTTGATCATCGTATTTTATTTTGTTACCTTCTTCTTTCTTCTCTTCTTTTTTCTCATTTTCTTGATTGCTAGATTTTACTTGATCATTTTCTTCTTTTTTATTATCCAGTTCTACAGATTGTTTAATTTTATCAAGATTGATATTATCTAATTTTTTGTCATTGTTATTTAAATTTTCAATAATTGGTAAATCTGAGCTTTTTTGATCTTTATTTTCAATATAATCCAAGCCCAAAGATTCGATATCAATTTTTACTTTATTATCTGAGAATGGATCTAGTTCTTTTTTTTGCCGCAAGAGATCTTGATTTAAATCTTTTAAGAATTGATCAGAATCTTCGGCATTTTGTGACCAAGCGCTAAAAGTTAAAAAAGCAAGAAATATATGTATTGTTAATTGTCGAAATATCATTTAACCGGATCAAAACCACTTTTTTTTGAAAAAGGATGGCATCTTAATAAGCGATAAAAACCATAAAAAGAGCCTTTTAATAAACCTTTTTTTTGTATAGATTCTATAAAATAATTAGAACAAGTAGGATAAAAGCGACATTTATAAAGACCCAGCAAGGGTGATAATAAAATTTGATAAATTTTTATTAAAAATAAAATTAAATTTTTCATTATTTATTTTTTAGTAAAAGTTGATTCCAATCATTTTCGTTAATAATTTTTAAATTTAATTCTTGCGCTTTTTTTAATTTTGAACCAGCATTTTCGCCAACGACAACAAAATCAGTTTTCTTAGAAATTGATCCAACAACCTTAAAACCAATTCTTTCAGCCAAAGATTTAGCTTCTGAGCGTGACATGCTGTTTAAAGTGCCAGTAAAAATAATAGTCTTATTAGAAAATTCTGATTTTATTTCTTTGATATCTGTAATTTCTAATTCTTTCTCTAATGAAAATAACATTTCAAGACTCAAATCATTTTGAAAATATTCAATAATTGCCTCGATCATTTTTCTTCCTAAGCCATCAATAGCAACTAATTCTAGATAATTACTGTTATTTTCTATATCAATTCTTGCTAATTTAGAAATTTCTAAGAATGTATTGCGAAAATTAGCGTAATTCATAAAATGTTGCGCTAACATTTTAGCTGATATTTGCCCAATATGACGAATACCAATTGCATAAATAAAGCGATCAAGTGATATTTTTCTTTTATTTTCAATGGCAAATAACAAGTTATCAATAGATTTTTCTCCCCACCCTTCTTTTTGATTTAGAGGCGTTAAATTAATTTTTGTTTTATTGAGATTAAAAATATCAGCAAAATTTGTAATCCTGCCTTCAACAAAGAGATTTTCTATTTGCTTTTTGCCAAGTCCAGAAATATCAAACGCATCTTTTGATACAAAATGCTTAAGACTTTCCATGAGTTGAGATTTGCAATTTAATCCACCACTACATCTCAAAACCACATCATCATCTTTTTTTTCTATCAAAGATGAGCAAACTGGACAATTAACGGGAAAAGAAAATTCTTTAGAAGTTGGCGACCTCTTACTTAAATCAACCTCTAAAACTTGCGGAATAACATCTCCAGCGCGCTGTACTGTAACTGTATCACCTACCCTTATATTTTTTCTATTAATTTCATCTTGATTATGTAAAGTAGCTCTAGTAACAACAACGCCGCCAATATTTATTGGCTTTAATATAGCTACAGGAGTTAAAGCTCCTGTTCTGCCAATTTGAATAATAATATCTTCAATTATTGTTTTTGCCTTTATTGATGGAAATTTATGAGCTACTGCCCATCTAGGACTGCGAGCAATAAATCCAAGCCTTTCTTGCAACAAGAAATCATCTATTTTGTAAACAATTCCATCAATATCATAATCAAGCTCATATCTACTGTCACATAATTGATTATAATTTTGCATAATATCAGTTAAATTATAACACAATTTATGATTAGGCTCAATATTAAAGCCAAAATCTTTTAATATATTGTAAAGATCAAATTGTCTATCGCACAAAAAATCACTCGAAACTTCACCAATAGAATAGGCGAAATATTTTAAATTACGACTTGCTGTTATTTTTGCATCAAGTTGACGCAGCGAACCTGCGGCAGCGTTACGAGGATTGGCAAAAATTTTATCGCCAGACTTTTTGTTATTTTCATTTAATATGGCAAAATCATTTTTTCCCATATATATTTCACCTCTTACTTCAAATATTTTTGGTGGCTTGTTGGTTTTTAAAATATGCGGAAAATTACTTATAGTTTTTACATTTTGTGATACATCTTCACCCTTAAGGCCGTCTCCTCTAGTTGCTACATAAATTAATTTACCATTTTCATATCTTGCACTAAAAGAAAGACCATCAATTTTAGGTTCACAAAATATAGCAAATTGTAAATCATGACTATTTTTATGACTTATATTATTGGCAAATAAATCTAATTGTTTTGATTCTTTTTTATCAAAAATCCCTAAAAAGCGCTCAACTTTTTTAATAAAATCAATTATATCCTCTTCACTAAAAGCGTTAGCCAAGGAAAGCATTGGTTTTGAATGGGTAATTTTATTAAAAATATCAAGAGTTTTACCTCCTATTAAATCAAATTTTGCTTTAATTTGACCATTAAATAAATCAGGGTATGTTATATAATAATTATTTAACTCTTGCCTTAATTTGTCATATTTGGCATCGCTTATTAAAGGAGAATCGTTAGTATGATAAGCTTCATCATGCTTTAATATCTGCTCTAATAAACTTTTTATTTCTTCGGTAATTTTTAACACTTTGATAGTTGTTTTTTTAAAATTAATTAGTAGAGAATTTAACCTGAATCCGCCAATAGAAAGTTGATTTAGGTCATTAAATCACACTATAGATGATGTAATAAATTAATTTTCTATTAAGGATTTGGGTTTAATCTCTTTTTAACTGTAATTAACAATTATTTTTTATAATGAAAAAAATTTTAATAATCCAATCAACTTTTTATCAAAATATTTCTAATATGCTTCTTGACGGCGCTTTAGAAAAATTAAAAAACTCAGAATATGAATATGATGTTATAAAAGTTCCAGGAGTATTTGAGATACCGACAGCAATTGCTATGGCGGAAAATAGTCGTAAATATTCTGGATATGTTACTTTGGGCTGTGTTATTAGAGGTGAAACAACTCATTACGATTATGTATGTCAAGAATCAGCTCGAGGCATAAGTCAATTATCTATTAAATTCAAAACAGCTATTGGATATGGTATAATAACGGCAGAAAATGAAAATCAAGCTATTAGACGCGCTGACCCTAAGCAAAAAAACAAAGGGTCAGAAGCAGCAAATGCATGCCTCGAGATGCTTAATATAAAAAATGAATTTAATTTATAGTCTCTATTAGAATCAAAAAATATCTCCTTCATAAAAAAATATTTTTAAATACTTGATTAATGATCAATTTTATAGTATGATTGTAAACATCTTTATAACTTTAATTTTGATTAAATTTTTAAAATTAATATCAGGAATTATAATTGGTTTTATGTTTAGTATCGGAAAATT
>JALQXY010000091.1 GCA_023262945.1 Rickettsiales bacterium
AAAAATAAGCTTCCTTCTCGTTATGTTACTAACTCTCATGGTTGTGAGGGTCGTAAAACTATGCTTTACAACATCAAAACTGATCTATATCCAGATGGTTTAGATGACAATGATTTAGCAAAGCCTTTTGTTGGCGTAGTAACGGCCTGGAATGAAGCAGCGCCTTGCAATATAGCTCTACAAAGACAAGCTCAACCAGCAAAAAAGGGCGTTAAAGAGTCTGGAGCAACTCCTCGAGAATTCACTACTATCACCGTTACTGATGGCATAGCCAATGGTCATCAAGGTATGAAATCTTCTTTAGTTTCTCGTGAAATAATTGCCGATTCAATAGAATTAACAGTCAGAGGGCATTGTTATGATGCTTTGGTTGGAATTGCTGGTTGCGATAAATCATTACCTGCCATGATGATGGCAATGTGTCGTCTTAATATTCCTTCGGTATTTATGTATGGTGGTTCGATATTGCCAGGAAAATTTAAAGGTAAAGATGTAACTATAGTTGATGTTTTTGAAGGCGTTGGTCAAAGAGATGCAGGTAAATTAAGTGAAGAAGATTTGCAGCTTTTAGCTAAAGCCGCTTGCCCTAGTGCTGGAGCTTGCGGTGGTCAATTTACCGCCAATACTATGGCTTGCGTTAGTGAGGCTATAGGCTTGGCATTACCTGGGTCTTCTGGTGCTCCTGCCCCTTATGAATCAAGAGATGAATATGCTTATTATTCTGGTCAAGCGGTAGTTAATCTAATCAAAAAAGGTATTAAATCTCGTGATATAGTAACAAGAAAATCTCTAGAAAATGCTGCTACAATCGTTGCTGCTACTGGTGGATCAACTAATGCTGCCCTTCATTTACCAGCTATTGCTAATGAATGTGGTATTGATTTTGATATTTTTGATGTGGGTACAATATTTAAAAAAACTCCTTATATCGCCGACATGAAGCCAGGGGGTAAATATGTTGCTAAAGATCTATATGAAGCTGGCGGCGTGCAAATGATTTTAAAAATTTTATATGATGAAGGTTTTATCTATGGTGATTGCTTAACCGTTTCTGGTAAAACAATGGCCGAAAATTTAAAAGATGTTAAATTTAACAATAATCAAAAAGTAGTCTATCATCCTAAAACGCCAATTTCTCCAACTGGTGGTGTAGTTACTTTGCGTGGTAATTTAGCTAAAGATGGTGCAATTGTTAAAGTGGCAGGTATGTCGCCAGATAAATTAAGATTTGAAGGTGTGGCACGCTGTTTTGACTGTGAAGAGGATTGCTTTAAAGCTGTTGAAGCTAAAAAATATCAGGCAGGCGATGTTTTGATAATTCGCTATGAGGGTCCAAAAGGTGGTCCGGGAATGCGTGAAATGTTGGCAACAACCGCAGCAATTTATGGTCAGGGTATGGGTGATAAAGTTGCATTAATTACCGATGGCAGATTTTCTGGCGGCACGCGTGGCTTTTGCGTTGGTCATGTTAGTCCTGAAGCTCAAGATGGCGGATTAATAGCCTTGCTTAAAGATGGTGATAAAATAATAATTGACGCTAATAAAGGTGAAATTAAGGCAGATCTAACTCAAGAAGAGATTAAAAAAAGAAAGCAATCTTGGCAAGCAAGAACAAATAATTATCAAAGCGGTAGTTTGTGGAAATATTCTCAAACTGTTGGTTCGGCAAGATTTGGTGCTGTTACTCACGGTGGAGCTAAGACAGAGATAGTTTCTTACGATAAGATTTAAACCTAAATCAACTTTCTATCAACGGATTTAGGTTTAACTTAAATCCATCATAGAAAATTAATTTATACCATTATCTTCCAATATCAATTTTCGCCCAAAAATAAACAATATGACAAAATATTTTTGAGATAAAAATTGTAGAAATTTAGCGCTGATTTGATTTTTCCCGATAGAATAAATGATGTTCGCTTAGTTTGAAAGGAATATAATTATTTGATTCTTTTCTAAAAAAACACTTAACATCTGTTTTATTTTTTTCTTTTGAAAGATTATTTTTTGTTGTTTCTAAAATATTCTCTTCTTTTGTTGTAGTGATTGACTCAACCTTGGTAAGGTCAAGATCTCTAATCAACTCAGTAGCCTTTTTATAATCTTTTATTTCTGCATTAAAATTTATCTTCATTCCTTTTTCTAATCCAATTTTAGAAGCTAAGCTATCTTTAAAAACTTTTTCTATAATAAGCGTTATTTTTTCATCTTCTATTTTTACTTCGCATAAGATACCAAGACCACTATAATTATCTGGTAAATGCTGAAAACATTTACCGCTGCATTCTTTATTTAATTTTTCAGCATAGCTTTTTTGATATAGTTTATGTGATGATACTGGTTGATTTTCTGGGTTCGGTGAAGGTGGAGGTTTAGGTTTAGCTGGCGTTTCAGCTGGTGGTGGAGCTGGTGGTGGAGCTGGTGTTGGAGCTGGTGTTGGAGCTGGTGGCGGTGGAGCTGGCGGTGGAGCTGGCTGTTGAACTATATCTATAGCTTGCTGTGATTCTTTTGTTTTTTCTAATTCATCCATTCTCGAATTAAAATAAGACATTGCCTCCTTTCTTTCTTTTATGGAAAAGCTTCTTTCAGTTTTTATTTGTTTTAATTCTTGATATAATTCTTGAGCAAATTTTCTTGATCCTTTAAAATAGTTAGGTCCTGCTATTTCTCTTGATCCTTTAGAATCGTTAGATCCTGCTATTCCAGTGCCAACATTAACAATTAGATCACCTTCTTTTATTTTTATATCTTTACCTTCTGATTCCAATAATGTTACATCTTCTTTTTCTGCTCTTTTCATTGGAAAAACAATAACACCGCCTCTCCTAACAAATTCTATAGCAATTTTTCTTATATTTTGATGATAACTATTTATTTCACTATATTCTTGTTGAGGATTTCTTGAATATATTGTTGTTACAATTGGTAGAACATTTTTATTACCAAAAGTAGCCGCTGCTTGACCTCCTCCGCCTAATGCACGATTTTTTGTGTGACCTTCATTTGCTCCAAAAACAAAAATGGTATCTTGTTGTTTTGCTTTTATAGTTTTTTGACTGTAGTAATTTTTTTTACCTTCACCGTAACCTTGTAAAGTTTCTGAACCTTCTATTAATTCAATTATTTGCGGGTTGTCTTCTGATTCTGAGGCTGGCTGTGGATGCGATAGATTTAGCGGTAGAGGTGGAGCTGGAGCTGGCTGTGGAGGTGGAGCTGACTGCGGAGGTGCAGCTGGGGCTGGCGGTAGAGGTGGAGCTGGAGCTGGCGGCTGAGCTGGTGATTGAGGTGGGGATGATGATGCGGCTGGAGATGGTGATGTAGCTGCAGCTAGTGACTGATCTGGAGATAATAGTTGTTGTAAAACACCGCGGTTAGTTGTCAAAGTGTGTTCTGGTAAGCAGTTAATACCATATGAATTTGCAAAAGTTTCAAAATCTTCACTATCAAGCCAATCTGTATTTTCAATTGCTCTTTCTTGGTTTAATAATTCTTCGACTGTTTTTAATTTTCTATATAATGTAGTACCACTAATATTTATTCCTTTATTTTCTAAAGTTTCTAAAACTAATTGAACAGCGGCAGTTGATGCCCTTGTTTTTGCTGACTCTCTTTCTTTAGATAAAGCATTTATTTTTTTAGATAAAGCATTTATTTCTCTTTCTTTATCCGTTGACTTTTGTTCATTTTCTTTTAGTTCTTTTATTTGATTTTGTAGACCTTGTATTTCAGAGAGTGGTCCATGAAATTCTTGTAATTTTGCATTATAATCATCTCTTAATCTTTCTAAACTATCTAAACCTAATTCTTTTATATTTTCTTTTATAAAGATTGCCAGAGCATGATATCCGCATGTTCCATCATCAATACAATCGTATGGAGCAGTGCTATTATCTGATTTATTAACCGCTAAATCCCAGTGCCTACCCTTGTAAATTATTGAGTATACATCGTATTTTCCAAGAAGTTTCTTTTTATCTTCTTCTGTTAATAAAGCATTTGTAAAAAATCTATCTTCTCCTTCATGCCCTCTTAAGTTAGAGGGAATGAATAATAAAGGCGGATTGGAACTATCGGTAATAGGCATAAAATATTAAATATGAATTGCTTTACTACAAAGCCTTATTATACAATAATTAGGATTATTTAGCAATTAAAATTAACCAAAGACAAAATGTTATTTTCTAATCTTAATCAAGAACAGCTTGAAGCTGTCAAAACAACTGAAGGTCCTCTTTTGGTATTGGCAGGGGCTGGAACTGGCAAAACTAAGGTATTAACCTCGCGTATTATAAATATTGTTAATTCTTATTTGGCTTCACCAATGCAGATTTTGGCGGTAACTTTTACTAATAAAGCTGCCAAAGAAATGAAAGAAAGAATGGCAAAAGAAATTGGCGAGCAAGTTAATAATTTATGGGTGGGAACTTTCCATAGTATAGCTGCTAAAATATTGCGTAGACATCCAGAGATAGTTAATTTGCAAGCTGATTTTACTATAATTGATGCTGATGATCAAAGTCGTTTATTAAAACAAATTTTAAGTGATTTTAATATTGATGCTAAACAATTTCCGCAAAAAGCTTATTTAAATAAAATTTCGCGTTTTAAAGATGCAATGATTGAAGCACATAATGTTAAAGAAGATGATATTGGCGGCTTGCCTAAATTAAAAGCGATTTATCAATCTTATCAAACTCGTTTAAAATCTATGAATGCCGTTGATTTTGGTGATTTGTTGCTTTATAATATTGAGATTTTTAGAAATGCGCCCGAGATTTTGAGTTATTATCAAGATAAATTTCGTTATATTTTGGTTGATGAATATCAAGATACTAACTCTAGTCAATATCAATGGCTTTTATTATTAGCCTCGCTTCATCAAAATATTTGCTGTGTTGGTGATGATGATCAATCAATTTATAGTTGGCGAGGTGCCGATATTAAAAATATTTTACGCTTTGAAGAAGATTTTGCAGGAGCTAAAATTATTCGTCTTGAACAAAATTATCGCTCAACTTCTAATATATTGCAAGCAGCAGATTCTGTAATTAAGAATAATAAATCAAGACATGGTAAAAAACTATGGACAGATGCAGGTTGTGGCTCAAAAGTTAAATTAGCTGCTTTTATTGATGATCGCACAGAAAGCGCTTTTGTTGCAGGTAAAATTGCCGATAATTTAGCTGGTGGCAAGATTAAAGCTAATGAAATTGCTGTTTTGGTGCGCGCTGGTTATCAAACTCGTGCTTTTGAAGAAGCTTTTATTTCATTATCCATTCCTTATCGTGTAATTGGTGGTATGAAATTCTATGAAAGAATGGAGATCAGAGATGCTACAGCCTATATGAGAATTTGCGCTAATTTAAATGATGATTTAGCGTTAAATCGCATAATCAACAATCCTAAAAGGGGTGTTGGATCTGCCTCAATTGCCAATATTTTGCAATTTGGTCGTGAGAATAACATATCTTTTTTTGCTGCCATTAAAAAATCTTTACAAGATAACCTTATCAAAGGCAAGGCCAAAGAATCTTTACAAAATTTTATCAATAAAATAGAAGCCTATAATCAGCAAATAAATGATATTAATCTAAGTGAATTGGCTAAAAATATTTTACAAGATTTTGGCTATATTGCAATGTGGCAAAATGAAAATAGCATTGAAGCTAAAGCAAGGCTTGAAAATATTGATGAATTTATTAATAGCCTTGATGATTTTGCTAATATAACTGAATTTTTAGAATATATTTCATTAGTTGAAGCTAAAGATGAAAGAAATATAACAGATGAAGCGGTTAATGTGATGACTATTCATGCAGCTAAGGGGTTGGAATTTGATTTAGTTTTTGTTCCGGGTCTTGAAGATGGTATTTTTCCAAGTGGTAAATCTTTGGAAGAAAAGAATGGCGTCGAAGAAGAAAGAAGATTGATGTATGTGGCTATTACCAGAGCTAAAAAAGAGCTATCCTTATCTTATGCTAAAAATCGTTATGTTTTTGGATCAAGTCAAAGTCAAACACCTTCAAGATTTATTCAAGAATTGCCGCAAGATCAAATTGAAATTGAAGGAAATTTGCAAAATAACAATGTTACTAGTTTTTCTAATTTTAGAAATAATTTTGATAATGATTTACAAAATTTTACTAACAAAAAAACAAATTACAGTAATAACCAAGAATCAATGCATGGTAAGCGTATCTTTCATCAAAAATTTGGCTATGGTAAAGTTATAAAAGTCGATGGCAATAAATTGTCAATTAGCTTTGAAAAATCAGGTAACAAAATTTTAATGAAAGATTTTGTTACCATTGCTTAAATCCAAATTTGTCAATTGCCCAAAATTCTTTAAAATGACAAAATATTTTTAAGATAAAAATTAGACTTCTTTCGAAATAATCAAATCTTGAGTAATTTTTAATAACGACGAAATTGCTAAAATTTGGCAGTTACGAAAGAAGTCTATTATAAAAAATGCAAGTCCTATTCCTATAGGACTTAAGGCTTTTTGCAATTTTTAGCCAAAAAGATAAAGTCAAATTGTTTAGTTTTTATATGTTTTTTTAGGTGGGAATTGTTATTATACAACATCCCAGTCGTTGATGTAAGTGCATTGCTCAAATCCATCCCACCATCCAGCATTGTAATCAGCGCTTCTTTTCATGAGGCTATAATTATATTGCGACTTAACCACATCACCAATCATACCTTTAGTGATAGCGTTCCAAGCTACTGCGCAACCATCTTTAAAACCTTTGCCATATTCTGTATCTGCTGGTGGAAAATTTCTAATTCCAATAGCGGGGCGAGGCTTTATTCCCCAATTCCAGCTTTTTGGCATAGGATCCCATATTGCTGAACAAGAAGTTAGTGATAAAATAATTAAAATATTTAAAACTCTTTTCATTTATTTGAAAGTTTTTTATAATTATAAACTCAAATCTACACCTAAAAAACATATACAAAAACTAAACAATCTGACTTTATCTTTTTGGCTAAAAATCGCAAAAAGCCTTAAGTCCTATAGGTATAGGACTTGCATTTTTTACAATTTTTATCTCAAAAATATTTTGTCATATTGTTTATTTTTAGATGGG
>JALQXY010000169.1 GCA_023262945.1 Rickettsiales bacterium
CCAGCTATATCAGAAAAACAAAACCTAATAATTCAAAAGCAATTTTATAATATTTTAAGCGAGCGTGAAAAACACCCAGAAAAAACTATGGCTCAGCTTTATGATCCTGATAAAATGCCAGATGGCTTAAGAAAGGCACATCATTTTAATGATTTAGCAATTGAAAGCTGTTATAGGCAAAGGCCATTTACAAGCGATGAAGAAAGATTGGAATATCTTTTTAAGCTTTATGAAAAAATGACAGATGAAGAAAATCTAAACCTGTTGAATTCGAC
Organism: Rickettsiales bacterium; assembly: GCA_023262945.1. Lineage (GTDB taxonomy): Bacteria > Pseudomonadota > Alphaproteobacteria > Rickettsiales > UBA1997 > UBA1997. The sequence goes on from JALQXY010000169.1 coordinate 276, forward strand.
ACCTTTAAAACAAAACTCCAAAACCAATGACAAAAAATAAAAAACAGCCAAAAGAAAACGCTTTTACCGAGTTTTTACTTTACAAAACACCAAATAATGAAGTGAAAGTTGAAATTTTTTTGCGTGATGAAAATATTTGGCTAACTCAAGAAAAAATCGCCACCTTATTTGGAGTTGATCGTTCAGTTATAACCAAACATTTAAAGAATATCTTTAAAAGTTCTGAGTTAAAAGAAGATTCAGTATGTGCAAAATTTGCACATACTGCTTCAGATGGCAAAAATTATCAAACAAAATTCTATAATCTTGATGCTATAATTTCTGTTGGTTATCGAGTAAATTCAATTCAAGCAACAAATTTTCGCATTTGGGCAACTGAAAAGTTAAAAGAATATATAATTAAGGGGTTTGCAATGGATGATGAACGCCTTAAAGATCCAAGAAAAATTTTTGGCAAAGATTATTTTGATGAACAGTTAGAGCGCATTCGAGATATAAGAAGCTCTGAGCGTCGATTTTATCAAAAAATCACCGATATTTACTCTCAATGTAGTATAGATTATGATAAAAACTCGCAAGAAACTAAAGATTTTTTTGCCACTATTCAAAATAAATTACATTTTGCAATTATTGGTAAAACTGCTGCTGAGATAGTTCATTCAAGGGTTGATAGTAAAAAGCAAAATATGGGATTAACCAATTGGAAAAACTCTCCACTTGGAAAAATCCGTAAAAGTGATGTGATAATTGCCAAGAATTACTTAAGTCAAGATGAATTAGATGGTTTGAATCGTATTGTTTCGATGTATTTAGATTACGCAGAAAATCAGGCAAAAAAATATCAAGCTATGACAATGAAAGATTGGTCGGATAAATTAAACGCATTTTTGAAATTTAACGAACAAGAAATTTTAATTAATTCAGGCAAGATTTCTGCAGAAATTGCTAAAACTTTTGCTGAAGAAGAATTTGATAAATTTCATATAACGCAAGATAGGAATTTTGAAAGTGATTTTGATCGCGACATATTAAATAAAATAAAAGATAAATAATGCCAAATTTAGTAGAAGTAAATTACGAAAGAACAGGACAAAGTACTCAGACTAATAATATGGGCATGAGGATGATGCAAGAAAGAGCATTTAACTCTAGGCAGTCTAAGTATTTATTGCTTAAAGCTCCCCCAGCTTCTGGAAAATCTCGTGCCTTAATGTTTTTGGCATTAGATAAGATTTATAATCAAGGAGTCAAAAAAGTTATTGTTGCCGTTCCAGAAAAGTCAATTGGTGGATCATTTTCTAAAACTGATTTAATTAGCGGTGGATTTTTTGCCAATTGGGAGCCTGAAGATAGATATAATTTATGCACAGCGGGAGGAGATAAGGGTAAAGTTTCAGCCTTTCTTAATTTTATGAATAGTGATGCAAAGATATTAATTTGCACTCATGCAACACTTCGTTTTGCCTTTGAGCAAATTGAGGAAGAAAAATTTAACGATTGTCTATTGGCAATTGATGAATTTCATCATGTTTCGGCTGACAAAGAAAATAGCCGTCTTGGTAATTTACTTCATCAAATTATGACAAAGTCAAATTGCCATGTAATTGCTATGACGGGATCATATTTTAGGGGTGATGGTATTCCAGTTTTAATGCCAGAAGATGAGGCTAAATTTGATAAAATTACCTTTAACTATTACGAGCAACTTAACGGCTATACTTATCTTAAGTCCCTAGGAATAGGATATCATTTCTATCAAGGCAGATATACTTCGGCTATAATGGAAATTTTAGATACTAATAAAAAAACCATTATCCATATTCCTAATGTAAATTCAGGTGAATCAACAAAAGATAAATATAATGAGGTTGATAGTATTTTAGATATGATTGGTGAAGTTCAATCACAAGATGAAAATGGAATAATTTATTTAAAAAGAAAAGATGATGGCAAAATACTAAAAATCGCTAATTTGGTACAAGAATATGATAGGGAAAAAATAGTTTCTTATTTAAGAAATATTAAAGATGAAAATGATATTGATATTATCATTGCTCTTGGTATGGCAAAAGAAGGTTTTGACTGGCCATATTGCCAGCATGCTCTAACAGTTGCTTATAGAGGGTCTTTGACGGAAGTGATTCAAATTATTGGTAGATGCACAAGAGATAGTAGCAATAAAACACATGCTCAATTCACTAATTTAATCGCTCAGCCAGATGCTAAAGATGATGAAGTAACATTATCTGTTAATAATATGCTAAAAAGACCCCTGCAAATCATCTAATTTTAATTGATTTTTTTATGAAATTTCTCTCTTTTTCCTTGTAAAAGATAAGTGCTAAACTAACATAAAGCCATTATTTATCTGGCATTACGACCGTTTACTAACATTTATTTTTTACT
>JALQXY010000035.1 GCA_023262945.1 Rickettsiales bacterium
TATCGGACGATGGAGGGTAGACTCTAGAATGCATACCAACAATAATGTAGTCCTTTATAGACCCATTAAAAAATACCATCCCACTCCAGAACCTTCGAAATCGAAAGCAATGATGATACACACGGAGAACCACTTGTTAGGAGGTTCTCTTGAAATTTATCGTTAGTAAAAGCAAAATAAATTTAAAAGTAAAAATTATTTAAAATTTTAACTTTTTATTTTTTTTGTTAATTCTGCAACTCTTTTACCTAAAAGCTCTGCTGTTTTAAGGTCGCCAATTGGCGGCGTAATATCTGGAGATTCATTTTCTGACTGAGCCATAGCGCCTAAAAAAGAGCCAATTCTATTTATCGCTTCAAAATGAGCTGGCTTTCCATCTGGAGATTGATTCATTTCGCCAAGTCCAACCCATATCATGCTGTGCTGCATAGCAAAAATAGACATTTGAACTAAAGTATTTAACTTATCTCCACTCATGCTATGAGAATTGGTAAAACCAGCAGCAACTTTATTTTTCCATTGCTGATTAAACCATAATTTAGCACTAGCATCCATAAAAGATTTAAAAGGAGCAGAAACTGACCCCATATAAGTTGGAGAGCCAAAAATTATAGCATCATAATCATTAAGTTGTTCTAAATTATCCATTATTTCGTCAACCTTAAATAAATCAGCCACTACATCTTTAACGCTATTAGCGCCAATTTGAACATGTTTTGCTTGTTTTTCTGTATGGCCAAAACCACTATGATAAGCTATCGCTACTTTTGTCATATGTTATCAATTAATTAATTATTTATCTAAAAAAATATACCAAAAAACTATTTAATAATTTTTAAAGCTTCTTGATAAATCTCTTTTTTATTAATGCTATAAATTTCTGTTATATTTTTTACAATATCTTTTAGGCTAAAGTTTTTGCTATAAAGTTTTTTGATCTCTTTAATCAATTGCTCTTTTGATAGTTTTTCTTGATTTTTTTCTGGCTTTTCTACAATAACAACAAATTCTCCTTTTAATTTTTGTTTTTGCTCGCTAAAAAAGCCAATTAAATTGCTAATCGTATCATTGCAAAATTCTTCATGTATTTTACTTATTTCGCGAGCAATGCAGCAATTTCTATTGCCGATTATTTTGTAAATTTCATCCAAATGTTTTATTAGATTGCGCGCAGATTCAAAAAAGACAAAACTATTATTGATATTATTTGTAATAATATTTTGCCTTTTTGATTTAAGATTTGGTAAAAATCCTAAAAAAGTAAAATTATCACAAGCAAGGCCACAGCATGATATAGCTGCAGTTAATGAAGATGCGCCAGCAATAGGAATTATTTTTTGCTGCTGAAGCCTTAAAAAGCTAATTAATTTATATCCGGGATCAGAAATTAGCGGCGTTCCGGCGTCGCTAATTAATGCTACAGATTTTTTTGATTGCAACAAATTAAGAATTTTTTGTCTTTGATGAGCATTTGAGTGATCATTGTAAGTATTAATTTTACTACTATCAATATTATAAAATTTTAGAAGATTATAAGAATTCTTAGGATTTTCACACAATATAACATCACAATTACTTAATATCTCAATGGCACGATATGTGATATCAGACAAATTACCAATTGGAGTTGCTACCACATAAAGAGCATTTTCTATTTTTATTATTTTAGACGTTTTTTTTTGTTGAGTCATAAATTATAAAGTTATCAAATATTAATAAAATTTTTGAGATAAATTTAATGATTTTTAATATAAAATTAATAGTTTTAGCATTATTTTAATAATCAAAATTCCATCTAAAAATTATAAATCAATTATGTAATACCAAATCTCATCTTTAAATAAAATTATATTTTGCTATATTTTATTTAAAGATGAGATTTGCTATAAATCTTTTATAATTGCAAATAACGATAAAATTTTTAAAAATTTATAAATGAAAAAATTATCAATAATTCTTATATTAATAATAGTCGGATCTTGTAATATTGGCAGCAAAGGAGTTAAATTAATATCGGCTTTTGATGAAAAAGGAAATGAAATAAATACCGCCAAACCTTCTCAGCAATTTCAATCATCTGACTTAGATACCATTACTCCTTACAAAAAAAAGACTAAAGTTGCGCTTTTTTTTCCAATGACGGGTAAGTATAAATCTTTAGGACAAAGTCTTTTTAATTCTGCAGTATTATCATTATTTGAAAATGATATCAATGAAAATTTAGAATTAATATTAATTGATAGCAAAGAATCCCCTTTGGAAGCCAAAGAGCAATTTAAAAAAATAATAGATCAAGATATTAAAATAGTAATTGGCCCAGTTTTTAGTAGTCAAGCCGAAGTAATCGCTGACGAGGCAATTAAACATGAAATTGTTGTAATTTCACTATCTAATAATCGTAAATTATTAGATAATATTGACGAATTTGGCGGTGTATTTTTATCAGGAATGATGCCAGAAGCACAAATTGATAAGATTGTTAGCTATGCTTTAAGTCGTGGTAAGAATAGCTTTGCTGTAATAGCTCCTAACAATAAATATGGTATCGCTGTTAGCTCATTATATAAAAAATTAGTCAAAGATCGTAATGGAACATTTGTTACTTCAGAACTTTATTCACCAAATGGCAAAGGTATTGAAAATGCTGTTTATCGTGCTATTAACGCTTTTAGTGTACCTTCTAGCATGGCCGAAGGTGGCGGAAACAAGCTAGAAGAAGATTTTGTTGTATCCAAAGAAGACAAGACATATGCTAGTATTATTTTGATACCAGAAGCGGGTAAAAACTTATCAAAAATCGTTAGATTGCTTGATAAAGAAAATATAGATGAAAGAGAATATCAGATCATTGGCACTAATCAATGGGATGACCTTTCCACTCTTAGCGACCCTTATCTTATTAACTCTTGGTTTGTAGCGCCAGATCCTGATAAATTTAAAGATTTTGAAAGATTTTATTATCAATCATATAATAAATTTCCACCTCGCATTTCATCAATAGTTTATGACTCGGTATTATCGATAATAAAAACGGTACAGAAATCAAGAAAAATAAATCCTCAAGTAAAAGATTTTGTTGAATATACAGATAAATATAACGGTTTTATGGGGGTTGATGGCTTATTTCGCTATATTGGTAATGGGGCAGTGCAAAGAAATCTTGCTGTATTAAAAGTGGGAAAAGGTAAATTTGAAATGATTGAAAAACCAACTAAAGATTTTTTATTATATTAAAAAATGTATAATCAAATTAGACCATATCGTATAATCAATAGACGAAATTCTAAAAAAATATTTATTGGCAATGTTGCTATTGGAGGCGATGCGCCAATTGCTGTACAGTCAATGACAAATACTGCAACCACAGATATACAAAAAACCATAGCGCAAGTTTCTCAATGCGCAGAAGCAGGGGCAGAATTGATGCGTATCTCGGTACCAGATCAAGAATCAACTTTAGCGCTAAAAAAAATTATTCCACATTGCGAAGTACCTATTATTGCTGATATACATTTTCATTATCGTCGCGCCATTGAAGCTGCCATGGCAGGAGCAAAATGCCTAAGAATAAACCCTGGCAATATTGGTTCAAATGAAAAAATAAAAGAAGTTATCAAGGCTGCAAAAGATTATGGCTGCGCTATTAGAATTGGCGTCAATGGAGGATCTTTAGAAAGCGATTTACTGGAAAAATACAAAACTCCAACTCCAGAAGCTCTAGCTGAATCAGCCAGTCGTCATATTAAAATTTTAGAAGATAATGATTTCTTTGAATTTAAAATTAGCGTTAAAGCTTCCGATGTTTTTCTAGCTGTTTCGGCTTATGAAATTATAGCCAAACAATATAATTATCCATTGCATATAGGTATTACTGAAGCCGGAGGTCTTGGTATTGGAGTAGTAAGATCTGCAATTGGCTTAGGAAATCTATTATGGCGAGGCATTGGCGATACTATGCGCGTATCTTTATCGGCAGATCCTGTTGAAGAGATAAAAACTGCTTATCAAATATTAAAGACCTTAGGAATTAGAAGTCGTGGCGTTGATCTTATATCATGTCCATCTTGCGCAAGACAAGCTTTTGATGTAGTAAAAACTGTCGCAGAAGTTGAAAAAAGAATCTCGCACATCAAAAAACCATTATCTGTATCAATTTTAGGTTGCGTTGTAAATGGATTAGGAGAGGCAGCTCATACACAAATCGGTATAACTGGTGGTGGAGCAGGGCGTCATAATGTTTATATAGATGGAAAACCAAATCACAAAGTAGAAAGCAAGGATCTAGTTAATCACATTGTTAAGCTTATAGAAGAAAAAGTGGCACAGCAAGATGAAAATCAATAAAAATTTAGTAATTAATAACTTCTCAAAAAATAGTAAAAATTATCAAGAAAATGCTAATATTCAAAAAGATGCAAGTAAAAATCTAATAAAGTTATTATTAGATAAATTTAATAATAAATTTTACAAAACTCTTGATCTTGGCTGCGGAATTGGGTTTTTAACGCAAATAGTTAAAGATAAATCAAATTTTGATAAAATAATTAATTTTGATATTTCTTGTAACATGCTAGAAATAAATCAATCAATCAATAATCAAAATTTATTCGTAAAAGGTGATATGGATTTTTTACCATTTAGAAATGACAGTTTTGATCTAATATTTTCATCATTTTCTATGCAATGGTCACAAAATATTGATTTTGTGATAAATAAATTATCAAATTTATTAAAAAGGGAAGGGGTTGTTGCTATCGCTTTACCTAATAATGAAAGTTTATCAAGATTAAAAGCAGTATCTAAGGATTCTGGTTGTGATTTTTATTTTAAAAAAATGCCACAACATAAATATATTGCTCAAATTATGAATAATTGTAATTTGCAAATAATTAAAGAATTAAATGTCAAATCTTATCAAGAATTTTTAAATCCTTTGCAAGCAATAAAAAGTATAAAAAAAATTGGAGCAAATTATAGCAATTCACGAAAGATTATAAAAAAAGAAAAATTAAATAAATTTATGAATTACAATAATAATCTTGAATTTTTTTTACTAAATTGGCATATTTCTTACTTTCTTGCTAAAAAAAATAATTAAAAACAAATAATGTTTAATTTTATTAAGAAAAACCTTCGACAAGTAAACAAAAAAAAGGAATCTAACAGCGGAATCAATAGATTTTCCAATATCATAAATCAAGGCCTTGCTTCTATAAAAAATGAAATTGAAATTATTAAATATAAAAGCAAAGATTTAAAAGAGACTAACTACAATCTAGCTTTAACTCATATAAAAAAAGGCAATTATGGTGAAGCTGCTTTTCGATTCTGGTTAATGACTAAATTTTGGCCAGACTTCTATGAAGCCTATTATAAAAGAGCTTATTGCTTATATCTTAATAACAAAATAAAAAAGGCTAAAATTGAATTACAAGATTTTATCAAAAAAGATACGCCTTATAGAAATAGCGCTATATTGCTACTTTCTAAAATAAGCAATATAAGAAAAAATATATAATGCAAAATTCTATCTTTAAATTGTTAAATATTATCTCTTGTGCAATTTTATTGTTTATAATTGCAACATTTAGCGCACAAGCTCAAAATGCACAAATTAACTATAAAATCGAAGATAACGAATTTTCTGATATTGATCTATCTGAAGATTATTTTGAAATTGATATCAAAAGCAAAAATAATCAAGCCAGCGACCCTTTTGAAAAAATAAATCGTAAGATTTTTACTTTTAACGATTATATTGATCGTTATTTTCTTGAACATATCGCCAAAGGATATCGCAAATATTTGCCAAAAATATTTCGTAATGTAATTAGAAATTTTATCACCAATATCTCCTTACCCTTATCAATTACCAACTCTTTATTGCAAGGTAAAGTTGAAAATAGTTTATCCAGTAGCTCGGCATTTCTTATAAATACAACAATTGGCATTGGCGGCTTATTTGACATTGCAAATAATAAAGGTATTAAATATAATAGAGAAGATTTTGGTCAAACTTTAGGTCGTTATGGATTTCCAAATGGACCATATTTAATGCTACCTTTGTTTGGGCCTAGCAATTTACGTGACTTTAGCGGATGGGTCATAAACAAATCAATCGATCCTTTTAATTTAAATTTGTTAAGAATTGGTGGTGATTATAACATTATCTCCAACAACTTACGAAGCTCTTTCTCGTCAATATCAGTAATTGATGGTAGAGAAAGTTTGATTAAAATAATCGAAGATTTAAGATCTGATTCCTTTGACCCTTATTCAACAATTAAAAGCGCTTATACTCAAAGAAGAAATAGCGAAATATTGAAATAAATCACATGAAATTATTAACATATATATTAATATTTTTATTTTTTAGCAACACCTCTTTAGCTTTTGATGTCAGCACAGAAAAGAAGGAAGCAAGAGATTTTATAAACAATATTGGACAACAAATTATCGCCATCTCTAAAGCTGAATATAGTAAATCACAAAAAATAAATGAAATCATCGATATTGTTGATAAATCAATAAATTCAAACTGGATATCACATTTTGTTTTAGGTATTCATTATCGAAATTCAACTCCACAACAGCAAAAGAAATTTACCGAACTATATCGCCAATTTATGATCAATACCTACTCTCCTAAATTTAAAGATTACGATGGAGAAATATTTGAAGTTTTAGAGGTAATACCCAAAACAAAAACTTATCTAGTTAAAACAAATTTTATAGCAGCAAAATCTAATACAAAGATATTAGTAGATTTTCGTGTTAAAAAAAATAATGATAAATTTTTGGTATTAGATATTGTAACCGAAGGTATTAGTTTAATTGAAACGCAAAGATCAGAATTTAATTCAGTTATATCTCAGCAAGGAATGGATAGTTTTTTGATAAATCTTGAGAACAAAATTAATAAATTGATTCAAGCTAACAATGCATCAAAGTAACTTCTTATTACCAGATAATCAAAATCAAATTAACACAAGACAAGAATTGTACAATATAGAGGCAGAGCAGGTTGTTCTTGGTACGATAATTCTTAACAATCAATATCTTAATAGAGTTTCAGAATTTCTCCTATCTAGGCATTTCTATGAACCAGCACATCAAAAAATATATGAACAAATCTTTCATAGCGTAGAAAAATCAAATATTATTGCTAATCAAATAACTCTTAAACAATTTTGTGATTCTGAAGAATCAATAAAATCTATCGGTGGATCAAATTATTTAGCTAATCTTTTATCTAGAGCATCGGCAATAGTTGATATAGCAAATTATGGAAGAATCATTCATGATTTAGCTCTTAAAAGAGAATTAGTGGTAATTGGAGAAGATATAGTGAATCAAGCCAATAAATTAAATGATAGAAGCACTGCAGAAGAGCAAATAGAAATGGCAGAAACAAGACTTTTTCAATTAGCTTCTGATGATTCTTCTTCACGTAGTGATTTTCAAAATATATCAATCTCTTTAAAACAAACACTTGATAAAACATTAATTGCTAGAACTCGCGATAGTCATATTAGCGGCGTTTCCACTGGACTCGTTGATTTAGATAAAATATTAGGCGGTATGCAAGAATCGGATCTTATAATACTAGCTGGCAGACCTTCAATGGGTAAAACTGCTTTAGGGATTAATCTTGCTGTAAATAGTTGCAAATATCTGAATCAAGATATTTCGGATAAAGCAAAGCAAAAAGCTGTTGGTTTTTTTTCATTAGAAATGTCGGCAGATCAACTTTCGGCTCGTATCTTGTCAATGGAATGCAGTATTAATGCTACAAAATTTCGTAGCGGACAACTCAGCGAAGCAGAGTGGGAAGCTATAGCTTTAAGATCGGCAGAAATATCGAGATTACCATTTTTTATTGATGATACACCAGCTTTATCAATATCAGCTATTAGAACTAGAGCCAGAAGAATGGTACGTAAACACAATCTATCTTTTTTGATTATTGATTATTTACAATTAATTCGCGGCGTTTCTTCTAGATCTAATGATAGTCGCGTTCAAGAGGTATCAGAAATAACTCAAGGCTTAAAAGCTATTGCTAAAGAATTTAATATACCCGTTTTAGCACTGTCTCAGTTATCTCGCGCAGTTGAACAAAGAGAAGATAAAAGACCTCAATTATCTGATTTAAGAGAATCTGGATCAATTGAACAAGACGCCGATGTAGTGGCTTTTATTTATCGTGATAGCTATTATCACGAAAGAAAAAGACCTCCTGAAAGTGAAGGAGAAAAATTTCAACAATGGAGCTCGAGAATGCAAGAAATAGCTCATACAACTGAAGTAATAATTGCTAAGCAAAGAAATGGCCCAGTTGGTAATGTTGATTTATTTTTTGACGCCGAATTTACTAGATTCGCCAATTTAGATACAAAACATTAAATCCAAATAGAAAGCAATAAGAAAAAATAAACAATTTTAGCTAAAACTCTCAAAATCAACCTCCTCCTCTTTCTCTTATTTTATTTTACATAATATATATTATGAGATTAAAGCAATATAATAAGATGCTGCAAAATAACAATTGCAAAATTAAATTGATCTTAAATGCTTAGTGGTTTTTAAAAAGTTTTTTATATAGATAGATATAAAATTGCTATAAACCGACCAAACATCTCACTAATTATCCATGCTTACTAAAATTGAATTAATAACGAATAATCTTAAAAAAATATTTGATCATTGGCAGCTTACAAATAAGGAAAAAAGGGATCAAATTTACTTAATATTACCTTTCATACAATTTGCATCATTTTTTGGAGTAATATTTAAAAATGACACTCTTGACAAGATATTAAGCGACTTTTCAAAAAATTATATTGCCACTTACAGCAAAAGATTACAACTCAAAAAAGCTGATTTTTCTTGCGAAATCTATAAACATATAAATTCTATCGAAAACAATGAAAAACCAACTCTTGCAAAAAAAGATTTTGCATTATTACTGTCATCATATGACAACAAATATTTTCATGCATATTGCTGCCTAATATTTTCATTTGGTACTTTAATCGTCACTTCTGGGTTTTACCATTTTAAAGAAATATTGAAATTTAGAGATGAAATAAGAGATGCTAATCTCATGAATAATGAAAATTTTATTAATCTTTTTTTAGATAAATTTGATGAGTTAAATTTTCAACAAAGCATTAATTTAATGCAAATCGATGAGATTGAAAAATCTATTCTTCTCAACTACAGTAATCAATTTCAAAATAATATAAAGACCTCTATAAGCACCCTACTCGACCAGAAATTATTCAACAAAGCTAAAGAAAATATTTCTAACTTTGATCCATATATAGAAGATATAAAAAATCCTCAGCTATTGATAAATATAGATAATTCTATATCTAAAATAGATGAAATAAAGAATCATAATTACAAATTAAACATCGTAATCAATCTTGGCTTTTCTCTACTCTCTTCCAACGACAACGATGAAAGATTTCCTATCTCACCACATATATTAAATACAAAAATCAAAGAACAATTTTCTGATATATTTTTAAATAAAAGTTGCAAATCCACTATTAGCTTAAGCAAGTATTTATTACTGGATAATGATGTCACAAACCTAGATCTTGTTAGCGAATATAAGTTTTATAATATGCTAGCAATTGATAAAAAGGATTGCAGATCAATTACAATTGATCTAGAAACTCGTCTTAATAATTACGATATAAAAATAGAAAATTACGATAAAATAACCAATATCACTAAAAATCTTACTCGAATTGAAGTATTTTTTTATAAAATACTCTTTTTAAATAACAATGAACTAAAAAATTATAAAATTAAAATTAAAAATATTTTTGATTACAGTAAAACAGAGCAAAATAATTTTAATTATATTTTTTCTTTATTGCTTGATAACAAGCTTCATCAAAGCTTAATAGAGTCAATGTCAAACAATCATATTTCTTTTGAAATTTGCGAACAATCTTTATCAGATATCGAGAAAATTCATGATTTTCTACAATTTATAGCTAGAGATACTGGTCTTATAATAAAAAATAAAAAATCATTCGTTTCTTTTTCATTAATTAAGGAACAAAATAATATCTTAAAAATGGATAAAGATAATATTTGCAATGCTTTAGCGGTAGAGTTTTTTAAAATTAACGAATCATCATTTAAAAAAATCAAAAATAATCTCAATAAATTTAAAAATACTATACCAAGCGATTCAGTATCTCTTTATGCAAAAAATAAACCAGACGAAGGCAATATTTCCCTTAACTTTTGCAATAATTTCAATGCTCAATTAAATATTAGCAATTATGCCAATAAAAATATTAATAAAGAGTATAAAGAATATTTTTTAACCATTAATTATGATTTAAAAAATATGTTATATCAATTTATTAATAACGTAATTACAGAATTTAATGATTTATTAAAAAAACTATCCATAGATGAATTAAATTCATTACATAAGCAAAAAATAATAATAAATAAACAATTAACTCAATTATCGGAATTAGCAGATATAAATTTACTACCAAATTACGCAAATGACTCAAAAATAATCCCCATGAAAAAAATAAATGCTTAAAAAAGATTAATACAATTTTTAACTTGACTTAGACTAAAGTTTAAGATTAATTGTAACTCTTATTTTTTGTAAATATTCTAGATTACTTTATATTAAACATAAAAATTAAAACAAATGGCAGCCAAAGGTAAAACTTCTAAAGCTAAAAGAAACTCAATTCTATTTAAAATGGTAAGCAGTGCTGGTACTGGTTATTTTTATTTAGCTCGTAGAAATCCAAAACAAAAAACTGAAAAAATGGTTTTTAAAAAATATGATCCAGTTGTGAGAAAGCATGTTGAATTTAAAGAACATAAACTATCTTCTTAATTGTCTCAACTAATGAATAAAATTAAGGTTAAAAACCCTATAGTAGAAATTGATGGCGACGAAATGACTCGTGTTATTTGGCGCATCATAAAAGATAAGTTAATTTTCCCATTTCTCGATCTTAATATAAAATATTTCGATCTTTCAGTTACTAACCGTGATAAAACTAACGATCAAATAACAATAGATGCCGCCAATGCAATAAAAGATTGTGGAGTTGGTATTAAATGTGCTACTATTACACCTGACGATAATCGTCAAAAAGAATTTAACCTCAAAAAACTATGGCGCTCTCCTAACGGAACTATCCGTAATATTCTTGATGGAACAGTTTTTCGTGAACCTATAGTTTGTCAGAATGTTCCCCGCCTAGTTCCTAATTGGAAATATCCAATAATAGTTGGAAGACATGCTTTTGGTGATCAATATAAAGCAACAGACTTCACTATCCCCTCCTCTGGTAAATTAACAATTAAATTCGAAGGAGATGATGGTAAAATCATAGAAAAAGAAATTTATAATTTCAAAAGCTCTGGAGTTGCTTTGGGTATGTACAATACCGATGAGTCAATTATTGGATTCGCTAGATCATGCTTCAATATAGCATTACAAAAAAAATGGCCTCTTTACCTTTCCACTAAAGATACTATACTCAAAAAGTATGATGGTCGCTTTAAAGACATATTTCAAGAAATTTACGACAAAGAATTTAAGCAAAAATTCATCCAAGAAAATATAACATATGAACACCGTTTAATTGATGATATGGTTGCTTCTGCTTTAAAATGGAGCGGTAAATTTATCTGGGCTTGTAAAAATTATGATGGAGATGTTCAATCAGACTCGGTAGCTCAAGGATTTGGATCTTTAGGATTGATGACATCTTGCTTAATAACCCCCGATGGTAAAATAATGGAATCAGAAGCTGCACATGGAACTGTTACAAGGCATTATCGTCAGCATCAAAAAGGAAACCCAACTTCAACAAATTCTATGGCATCAATTTTTGCATGGACTCGTGGCCTATCTTTTCGTGGAAAATTAGATAACAATCAAGAATTAATAGACTTTTGTCATAAACTTGAAAAATCATGTATTGACACTGTTGAATCTGGAAAAATGACCAAAGATTTAGCTGTTTGCATTTATGGTCAAAATGTAGCACATAAAAAACATTATTTATATACTGAAGAATTCATTGAAGAAGTTTCCAAAAAATTATAGCTACGAAACAAAGTTAATCTTTAAACGAATTAAATTCGAAATATTTTTTATATTATTAAGAAAAAAGATAAAGAAATTAAATTTCTAATTTCAAAGATTTTTATCTCAAAAATATTTTGTTATAATTTTATTTAGAGATGGCGTTTGACATAAATATTAGGTTCTAGTTAAAGATTGAATTTTCTATTATACCAATCTTTTTCATGTTTTGTCATATATTCTTCATGAGTATTATAAACTTTTTGATGATAGTCTTTAAGCCATTTTTTTTCTGGATAAGTTAGCATACTAAAATCAATCAATCTTTGATCTATCGGCGCTAAAGTTAGCGTTTCGAAGTATAAGAATTGCTCATTATACTTCTTAACTAACATTAAATTTTCAATTCTAATACCATATTCATTTTCTTTATAATAACCCGGTTCATTAGAAATAATCATTCCTGGAATTAATTGCTGTTGATAATTCTTACCAATTCCACACGGCCCTTCATGAACAGAGAAAAAACTGCCAACCCCATGACCTGTACCATGATTATAATTTAAATTAGCTTGCCATAAATGATATCTGGCTAAAATATCTAATTGAGCTCCATTAGTTCCAATCAAAAATTTAGCGCGCGCTAGAGCTATATGACCTTTTAAGACCCTAGTAAAATTGGCAATCATTTCTGAATTTACTTTGCCAACTGCAATAGTACGAGTCACATCTGTTGTACCTAAAGAATCGTCGCCGCAATACTGACCTCCAGAATCAATTAAAAATAAAGAATTACCTTCAATCTTTTTATTAGAATTTTGACTTGGTTGATAATGAATAATAGCACCATTGCTAGCAAATGATGAAATCGTAGCAAAACTCGGATAAAGAAAATCTTTATTCCTTTTTCTTAATTCTAATATTTTTTGAGATGCTTGTAATTCATCAATCGCTACATTATTTTCAATAGACTGATCAAGCCAGAATAAAAATTTTGTTACAGCGAGACCATCTATTTTATGAGCATTTATAAAGCCCAATATTTCATTTTTATCTTTGATAGATTTAGCTAAATCTATAGGATCAACTTGATCTATGATTTCAATGTTAGACTTTTGTAGTTTGTTATATAAATAGTAATTTATTGTTTTTAGATCGGTTTGAATATTTTTATCTTGATTAATAAGAAGTAAAATCTTTTTTGTAAAATACTTACTATTTACAAAGTCAACATTTGGCAATTCTTTAGTAAGAAGATTAAATGGATTAATATCATCGATAAATAAATCAAATTTACCATCTTTATATAAAATACCACGAGATAATAAAATTGGAGTATATCTTATATCGCTAGCTCTAATATTTAACAGCCAACATATATTTTCTGGCTTAGTTATTAAGATACTATCAGCCTTTAATTTGCAACAAATTTGCTCTCTTTTAATTATTGAATCATAAGTTATAAAATTATTATCACACAAGAAGGGCCTGGATGTTTCTTTTTCAGGTCTTTTTATCCAAAATTGATCAATAATATTATAATCTAAAGCCTTTAGTTTTGCTGATTTTTTATTGATAAGACCCTTTAAAGATTTAACAAATATAGCTGATAATAAATTAGCATCAAAAGCTAATGTTGAATTATTTTTCAAATTATATTCAAGCCATTTTAGCAATGATATATCACTTAAATCAATAATTTCAAATTCTTTTAAATCAATTTGCTGAGCTGCTTGCAAAGTATACCTTCCATCTGTAAAAAAATATGATTTATCGACAGTAAAAATTACAACTGCATTAGAGCCGCTAAAATTAGTAATAAATTCTAATCTTTTAGCGTAATCTGGCAAATATTCACTAAAAAAATCATCGTTATTAGGCTGTATAAAATAATCGATACCTTCTTTTTTTAAGAATTCTTTAACATTTTTTAACGACATCTTAATTAATTTTTTATTGACGGATTTGGGTTTAAATTTATTATTATTTTAAGTTTATAGCTGTTATACCAATTCCCACCTAAAAAATATTTTATCATATTGTTCATTTTTAGGTGGGAATTGATATTATCTAAAAATGATTATAAATTGATTTCTTTAATTAAAATAACTTATTTAATTATCTTCTTTAATTATCTTTTTTAAAGACAAATTTTAAATTACGAATATATGTCTAAAAAAACAGCATATTGTTGTCAATCATGCGGCGCTATTCATTTTAAGTGGTCAGGAAAATGCCCCGATTGCAATGAATGGAACAGTCTTGTCGAGGAATTTGCAGAAGGCTCTGGCTCGCATTTTAGTCGAATTAACTCTGATAACAAATCCAGCAATAAATCTTCAGTTAATAAATTACAATTAACTAAACTTAATCAAAATATATCTGATTTTAAGCGCATTAGCACTTCTATCAACGAGCTTGATCGTGTTTTAGGTGGAGGATTAGTACAAGGCTCAGTTGTTCTAATCGGAGGTAATCCAGGAATTGGTAAGTCTACTTTATTATTACAAACTGCAAATCAACTATCTCTTAATAATAATCGAGTTATTTATATTTCTGGTGAAGAATCAATAGATCAAGTAAGCTTAAGGGCTAAAAGAATGTCGGTAAAAGAGACTCAAATAGAAATTGCTGCCACCACTAATGTTAGCGATATAGTTGGATCAATAAAGTCAGATAATAATCCAACAATCATGATTATTGATTCAATTCAAACAATGTTTTTGAATGAACTATCTTCTGCACCAGGAACTGTATCGCAAGTTAGGGCGGCAGCTGGTGAATTAACTATCTTTGCTAAAAAAAATAACATTACATTACTTATTGTAAGTCACGTTACAAAAGATGGACAAATTGCTGGCCCTAAAGTTTTAGAGCATATGGTTGATACCGTTCTTTACTTTGAAGGTGAAAAAGATTTACATTTTCGTATTTTAAGAGCCGTTAAAAATCGCTTTGGTCCAGCAAACGAAATTGGAGTTTTTGAAATGAATGATGTTGGATTGTCAGAAGTTTCAAATCCTAGTGAGCTTTTTCTTAACTCATACGAAACTGATACTAGTGGCTGCAGTATATTTGCTGGTATAGAAGGTACCAGACCTATTCTTGTTGAGGTTCAGGCTTTAATATCGCCATCTTACATGCCGTCACCTCGAAGAGCAGTAGTTGGTTGGGATGCAAACCGCTTAGCAATGATTATTGCCGTATTAAGTAGTCGCTTTGGCCTCAACTTATTCGATAAAGAGGTATATTTAAATATTGTTGGAGGCTTAAGAATCGAAGAAACAGCAGTTGATCTAGCTGTAGCTTGCGCTCTTATTTCTGCAGCTCGTGATATTGCATTGATTAATTCAACAATAGCTGTAGGAGAAATTGGTCTAACGGGAGAAATAAGAATGGTAGGAAATCTTGAATCAAGACTAAAAGAAGCTGATAAATTAGGATTTAAGAATTGTTTAATACCGTCGGCAAATACTAAAACAAAAAATTGGGCAAATACCAAGAAATCACTTCCAAATATGAAATTTTATGCAATTTCACATATTAGAGATCTAGGAAAAATATTTAACAGATCCAGAAATTATAAAAATTAATTTTATTAATCAAAAAGATTAAAATCTTTAACTGGATTGTAATTTCTTTCTGGTTTAGCTTCAACTCCAATCTTTTTTTTACGACGTCTTCGACGATCTCTCTTAACTTTTCTTACTTTGGTGGAATCTATAATTAAACGATGCTGAATATGATCATCGATAATATGATCCACTTCATCAAGTTGATTAATAAAGAAATGATCAGCGTTTTCTAT
Organism: Rickettsiales bacterium; assembly: GCA_023262945.1. Classification (GTDB taxonomy): domain Bacteria; phylum Pseudomonadota; class Alphaproteobacteria; order Rickettsiales; family UBA1997; genus UBA1997. Next base: position 15,903 of record JALQXY010000035.1, read on the forward strand.
AAGTTTATAAAAAATTTCTGCCTCATTGCGAGCGGATAATTTTTCTGAAAGTTTAGCAGAGTCTATTTCGTTGGTAATTTCATCTTTTTCACCTTGAATTACAAGGCCAGTAGAAGTACATGGAACAATGAAATTAAAATCATATTTTGTTGCAGGAGGAGCTATTAAAACATAATTCTCTAACTCTGGCCTCCTCATTACAGCCTGCAAGGCAATCCAAGCTCCAAAAGAAAAGCCCGCAATCCAAAAGTTAGTGGCCTCCATATTTTGATCATGCAGCCAGTTTAATGCTGTCGTTGCATCGAGCAATTCACCTTCACCATTATCAAATTTTCCTTCGGATTTTCCAACACCTCTAAAATTAATTCTTAATGTAGTAAAGCCATTGTTTGCAAAGTTTTTATAAGCTCTGTAAACTATTTTATTATTCATGGTGCCACCATGCAAAGGGTGAGGATGAAGAATTAATGCAATTGGGGCTTTAGGATCGGAGTTTTTATGGTAGCGTCCCTCAATTTTTCCATCAGGACCACTAATAATAACCTCAGGCATATTTTGAATAGATTGTATTTAGATAATAAATATTAAAATGTTTTAAATTTGATCGTAAGGTATAGGCTTACTAGAATCATCTATTACTAAATCACCAGAGGCAATATTTCTTGCTGCTATATACTTGCCATGACCAGCATGAACGCCGTAATATAGGACAGGAGAGACTTCTATATTTTTATTACTAACTTTATCAAAAAAGGTTTTAAGTTTAACTTCTTTAGTTCTATTCTTAGGATTATTCTTAGTACCCATTAACTCACAAAATTTATATTATCAAAAATTCAAAATAGTGCCGGGAGCCACCACCGCGCAAACCCAGCGCGTGTATTATATTCACTCAACAAGTGAGTTATTGCATTCTAACACACTCCCGACATTTTTAATTAAGCAATATATATTAATTATTACAAGCGATTTTTTTGTTTTTTTACTATTTAAAAATAGTTTTTAACTAAAATGAGAATAATAATTTATAAAATTGTTTCAATATTGGTATCAATCTTAATAAAAATAAAATTATTTTTATTATTTTTATAAATTTAGTTGAATAAAATTAATTTAGATGTATATTTTATCTAATTATTTTTACTATTTTTTTACAATTTTTTTTTAATAGTCTATGAAGCTTAACAAAATCCTTATTATTTCAGTAATTACAGCGTTATTTTCACTTTCATCTTGTTCTTATAATTCTAATAATATAGCAGAATTGTCAAACGATGATGGATTGGTATATTTTGATTACGATAGTGCTGAACTAAAGAGTAAATATAAAAGAAAGCTAAAAAACAAAGTAATTTCTTGGTCAAAAGCAAACCCTAACAACAACATTGTCGTAGAAGGTCACTGCGACGAAAGAGGTACGTATGATTACAACAAAAAACTAGGATATGAGAGAGCAGAAACTGTTAAAAACTTTCTTGTTAATGAGGGTATAGATTCTTCAAAAATTAAAATCATTAGCTATGGCGAATCAAGACCTATCGCCAAAGGAAGCGATGAGGATTCATGGAAGCTAAACAGAAGAGCTGTTACCCTATCTATATATAAATAGTTATTTTTAAATATAAAAATATCCTCTTTTATCTTTAATTTTGCTTTTTCAAAAAGGTTAAATCTAAAGTAAAAAATGATGTAAAATGATGTAAAATGGTGTAATTTAAAAAATACTTATTAAAGAATGCGTCTAAAATTTAACTTACCTTCCTATGAACAATAATCCCATGCATGTTTCAGCTCCAATCGATATAATACAACCGCAAAACACTAACACTACAAATATAGCAAATCGCCCAAAAAGCATCACAACACCTCTTAGAACTGTAACGCAGTTATTGTCACTGCATCATTCTGGATCTAATGTTAACGATTCGTTATCGGATAACAAAGGAGAAGTTTTTTTTATGGAGTAATACTATTTCCATAAATTAAATACCCAATTTTTGATTTAATAGTAGAAAGTTCATTTAAAATCTCTATAAAATTTTGCTTTTATTGTTATATAAACATATTGCTGTTGCTAAAGCATCTGCTTCATCTTCGGTTTTAAAAGTTGATCTTGGTAATAGAACTTTAATCATCATTTGTATTTGATTTTTATCGGCACGCCCTACCCCAGTAATTGCCTTTTTAATTGCAGTAGTAGAAAATTCATGAACCTTTAACCCAAAAAGACCCAAACTTAACATCAAGGCTCCTCTGACATGACCTAATTTTAAAGATGAAGTAGGATTTATATTAATGAATGTTTTTTCAATTGCAGCAACATTGGGCTTGTCACATTTGATTATATTCGATAATTCTTGATGAAAATGATTAAGGCGATCAGCTAAGTCTATATTGGGCTTAGAATATATGGTATAAGAAGAGATAAAATTTAAGCAACTATTATTTATAGATATGATTCCGATACCAGTTTTAGTAAGACCAGGATCAATACCTATAATTCTAGTCATAAAATTTGTTATTCTTTTGCGCCATATCAATTAATAACTTACTCACAATAAATCTATCTCCATATTCTTTATTAAATTCTTGCAATCTTGATACTATATCTTTTAAGCCTCTATTATCAGCGTATTTTAGAACCCCTCCTCTAAAAGCAGGAAATCCAGCACCCATGATCATTGCCATATCAAGATAGCGGGCATTTTTTACAACATTCTCTTCTAAGCATTTAGCCGCTTCATTAACCATGGTTAATATGCAACGATCAACTATTATAAACTTTTCTAAATTAGATTTATTATTATTAACCTCGTCGACGATTTTGTAAATATCTCTATTAACAATTTTATTATTCTCATATCTATAAAAACCTATTTTAGATTTTTTTCCTAATAAATTTTTATGATCATTATAAATTTTATTTAAAAGTTGCGAAACTTCCATTCTCTTGCCATAAGCTTCTTGCAAGGATTTGGCTACCTTAACTCCAACATCTATACCGACAATATCAGCTAGAGTAAAGGGACCCATTGGCATACCAAAATCTTCAATAAGATCATCTATTTCTTTAATATCGCCACCCTCTTGCAATATATAAGACGATTCATTGAGATAAGGCAGCAATACTCTGTTTACTAAAAAACCAGCAACATCTTTTACTACTATTGGAGTTTTGCCCATTTTTTTAGCCAAATCAACTATCGAAGCAATTGTTTCTTCATTGGTTTTCTCACCTTTAATTACTTCAACTAAAGGCATACGATTAACTGGATTAAAAAAATGCATACCGATAAATCTTTGTGGATTTTTTAAAGATTTTGCCATTTCACAGATCGATAAAGATGATGTATTAGATGCTATTATTGCTTTTTCGTCAATTTTACTCTCAAGCTCAGTAAAGATATTTTTTTTAATCTCAATATCTTCAACTGCTGCTTCAATTACTAGATCGCGATTAGCAAAGCCAGAATAATCAAGGCAAGAAGATATTTTGGCAGTTTTAAAAGAAACTTCAAATTTAGTTAATTTTTTAATTTTTTTAAGCTCGCTAAAAATTTTTTTAACCTGATCATAACCAAGGGCGATTGATTTATTTGATATATCTTTTAAGCGAATATCTATATTGTTTTTAGCAAAGAGCCATGCAATACCTCCTCCCATTATACCAGCTCCAAGAACTGCTGCCTTTTTTATTTCCAAGATATTATTTTTTTTACCTTCCAAGCCATTATCTTTTTTTAAAGCCTCACTAGTAAAAAATAAATCTATCATATTTTTACAAATATCACTTACAGCTAATTCACAAAAAGCATCTAACTCCAACTTCAACCCCTTAATTATATTTCTACGATAAGTCTTGCAAATCACATCTAATGCATAATGAGGTGCTGGGTAATGACCCTTAGTTTTTGCTAGAAGATTTTTGAAGGCAATATGTATAATTAAAGATTTTCCAAATGGTATTTTTTCTATAAAGCTTTTACTAGATTTTATCTTTTCCTTACCCGATAAAATATTATCAATAAATTTTTTAACCTCTTCCTCTAAAAATACTTCATTAATTATAGAGCTTATTAATCCTATTTTTAAAGCTTTTTTAGCGTTAATAGCTTTGCCAGAAAGGATCATATTTAAGGATTGCTGTAATCCGATTATTCGTGGCAATCGCTGAGTACCACCAAAACCAGGAATTATACCTAGATTAACTTCTGGTAAACCAAGTAAAGTTTTGCTATTCGTAGTTGCTAAACGATAATCACAAGCTAGTGCTAACTCCAAACCGCCACCCAAGCAAGAGCCATTAATAATTGCAATGGTTGGAATTTTTAATTCTGATAGTTTATTGATAATATTTTGTCCTTGCGATACTTTTCGATATGCATCTTTTTTATCTTTTATTGACTTAATTTCATTAATATCAGCCCCAGCAATAAAATTACCGTTTTTATTTGAAGTTATAGTTAGAATTTTTATAGATTTATCTTTTGCAATTAAGTTTAAGTTTTTTTCAAATTCATTTAAAACTAGAGCCGATAGTTTATTTACCTTTTCATTGGGTAAATCAAAAACTAAATGAGCAACACCATTATCATCCCTTTTTAACAAAATTGCGTTATTCATAAATTAATTATCGTAATTTGTTGATAAATATTTTTCTATTTCAAGCGCGGCCATGCATCCAGTTCCAGCTGCTGTAATTGCTTGACGATAAATTTTATCCTGAATATCACCAGCGGCATAAACACCTTCTATATTTGTTGCTGTAGAATTAGATTTTGTTATTATATAACCCTCATCATCTATTTTTAATCCAGTGTTTTTAAAGAGATCAGAGTTAGGTTTGTGACCAATTGCTATAAAAACACCATCTATCTTGATATCGTTCAAATTTCCAGTTTTAGTATCTTTTAATTTGGCTCCGTTAACTGATTTAGGATTATCACTACCAAGTACCTCTTCTAAAGTTTTGTTCCATAAAATTTCAATTTTAGGGTTTTTCATTAAGCGATCTTGTAAAATTTTTTCCGCCCTTAAAGAATCTCTGCGATGCGCTAAATAAACTTTACTACAATGATTGGTAAGATATAAAGCTTCTTCAACCGCAGTATTACCGCCTCCAATTACCAATACTTCTTTATTTTTAAAAAAGAATCCATCACAAGTAGCACAACCAGAAACTCCAAAACCTTGAAATTTACTTTCCGATTCTAATCCCAACCATTTAGCCTGGGCCCCTGTAGCAATAACAACAGCATCAGCTTCAAAAACATCTTCAGATTCACCAATTAACTTAAAAGGTTTTTTTGAAAAATCGACCTCTTTAATATGATCAAAAACAATATTTGTGCCGACATTTTTTGCCTGAGCTTCCATTTGCTCCATTAACCAAGGCCCTTGTATTGGGTCAGCAAAGCCAGGATAGTTTTCAACTTCCGTAGTAATTGTTAGTTGCCCTCCAGGCTGAATACCATTTATTAAGATTGGTTGCAAATTTGCTCGCGCCGCATAAATTGCCGCACTATAACCAGCAGGCCCAGAGCCAATTATTGCTATTTTAGTTTTATAATTTGCCATATTTTAAATAATTTATATTTAATTAAATACAATACATTCCGCCATTAATTGACAATGTATGACCAGTTATATAAGATGCAGCATCGCTAGCCAAAAAAACTACACCGTTAGCAATTTCACTAGCTTTACCCATTCTAGCCATAGGTATTTTATTTAATGTTTGCTTTTTTTGATCCTCTGTTAAAATTTCAGTCATCGGGCTTTCAATAAATCCCGGAGCTACGCAATTAATAGTGATTCCACGACTAGCAACTTCTTGCGCCAAGGATTTAGTCATGCCAATCATTCCAGATTTAGAAGCTACATAGTTAGCTTGACCTGGATTCCCACTTTGCGCAACAACAGAAGCAATATTTATGATGCGACCATATTTTCGACGTATCATTTTTTTTATAGCATTACGATTAAGAATAAAAGTTGATTTAAGATTTATATCAACTACCTGACTAAAATCATCATTTTTCATTCTCAAGATCACATTATCTTTAGTAATACCAGCATTGCATACAAGAATGTCAATTTGATTGCCAGCTAACTCTTCTGCTTTATCAATTAAAAGATCAACTTCATCACCATTAGACAAATTACAAGAAATATATTTATTATTTGATGCAAGTTTTTTTGATAATTTTTCTAGTTTATCATTATTGGTGCCAGATAGAATAACAAAGGCACCTTGATCAATAAAACTTTTTGCAATCTCCTCTCCTATGCCCCCAGTAGCTCCCGTCAATAAAACTGTTTTATTTTTTAAGTTTAGCATTTTTATTTATTTTTAATAATTAGTAATAAATTTATGAGCTTTATACAATTTATAGAATTTTTTTAGAAATTATTTATTTAAAATATCAATAAGACGATTCATTTTTTCAATATCAATCTTTTCATAACCGATATTTTTAATAACTTCATTTATTGCTTCATTATTAATGATATTTTTATCAATATCTTCATTTTTATTAATTAAATCATCAAGCAAATTTTCTTTTTCTGAGTTACTATCTTCTTCTTTTGCGATATTATCAATTTCTTTATTTAAAATATCAGATGGAATTTTACTAATATTATTTTTAATATTCTTATAAGTAGAACTAATAAAACTTTTAACAAAAGGATCTATAAATTCACCAGAATATTTAATAATATTATATGATTTAGCGCTAACTAACCATTGAGGATTAGTTTTATTTATATTTTTTGTATCAATACCAAGCAATATAGAATAAAAATTTAACATTAAGGAATAGATAAAGCCAAAAACTAAAAGAGTTTTTAATATGCCATAAAAAACACCTAGAGACTTATCAATTGAAGTTGGAACTATTGCTTTTAAAGCCTTAACAAGAGATGATGTTGAAAAAGAAATTATGATAAAGGTTATAACAAAAACACCGAATTTAGCAATTATATCAATTACCACGCCATTGCTTGATTCTGATTTAATTAAAGAAGTTATCCAAGGCGCAACAAAATAGCACACAAACAAAGAAATAATCCAACTAAACAAATTAAAAAATTCTTTGATAAAGCCACGCAAAAAGGCTGTTATAACAAATATAAAAAAAAATATTAAAAATATTAGATCTAAAATACCTACTTCTAAAGTCACAATTTAAATTTATTTTCTTAATAACCTGATAAAAGGAAGATTTTTTACAACTTCCTTGGCTTGTTTTAAAGACCCATTATCTTCCATTATAATATCATGTGCTGATTGAAAAAAAGTTGAAAATTGATTTTTAATTTTAAATTTAAATTTTTCAAACTGCATTATTTTTTTTATTTCATTATCGATATATTTTTTAGTATTAGTTAGATTTTCACTTTCATCATTAATAAAAATTGATGATGTTTTCCAAATTATCTTAGATAATATTAATCTTTTTGAATAAAAGTTAAAATCAGTTGATTGATCTTTAATTATTTTCCATATACTATCAGAAATTGAGAAACATAATTCAAGAGATTGAAAAGAAGGCCTTAATCCAGTAGAAAAAGAGGATAGATTTTTAGGATCAAAATAAAAATGAACTAAATTATTGACGGATTTTTTGTTATTAATTTCAATTTCAAAGCGTTTATATAAACATAACCTAATTTTATCACGAATTTTTTGTTGATCAAAATCTTCAATGTAAGAAATTTTTTTAGCTAATTCTTTATTTCCTTCTTTAATATAAAAATCAATTACATCAAGAATACCATTAGGAAAAATTATAGATAAATATTTTTTATCAATATTGACAAGATCTAATGCCTCTTCTAAATTTTTTAAATTCCAACCACTCATTGCAGAAATTTGTAAAAAAGAAGCAAGAATTGTTTGTTTATTTTTTAAAGAATCGATCAACATAGATGATTTGTGATTTAAAATTATTAATGTAAAATATTGTATTTATAACATTTCTCATCTTATAATTAGATTTTCATAGATTTAATAAATGTTAACGATTAGTTATCACCAGCATCATTAAATCGATATTTTTGGGATAAAAATTTAAAAAATAAAATCTTTAAATTAAATAAAGCTTAAGAATTTTTATAATTTTTAATCAAAAAATGAGATTAAAATCTAACTAATATCTACTAACTTTAAGGATAAGAAATGATATTAGTTAATTTATTAATATCAACAGCTATGACAACATCACCTAATTTATTGCCAATTCATCAAAGGTTTGATATAAGTTTTTCACATGGGATTGGGTCATATCTTTACAGTGATAATAGAGAATACCTTGATTTTGGTGCTGGAATTGCAGTAAATGCATTAGGTCATTGTCATCCAAAAATAGTTGCAGCCCTAACTCAACAGGCAAATAAACTATGGCATGTATCCAATATTTATAACGTTAATGAATTAAATAATTTTGCTGAAAAATTAACTAAAGCTACTTTTGCTGATTATGTATTTTTCTGCAATTCTGGAGCCGAAAGCCTTGAATGCGCAGTAAAAACAATGAGAAGATATTTTTATTGTCAAAATAAACCTTATAAAAATAGAATTATCACTTTTTCTGGAGCATTTCACGGCAGAACTATTACCGCAATATCGGCAGCAGCTAAAGAAAAATACACCAAAGGATTTGAGCCTTTGCTAGATGGTTTTGACAATGTTGAATTTGGCAATATTGAAGCAGTAAAAAATGCCATAAAAAACGAAACAGCAGGAATCTTAATAGAGCCAATACAAGGCGAAGAAGGAATAAGACCTTGCAGCAAAGAATTTTTAAAACAATTACGTCAAATTTGCGATGAAAATGAACTGCTTTTAGGTTTTGATGAAGTGCAATGCGGTAATGGCCGAGTAGGACACCTGTATGCTTATCAATATTATGACGTTATACCAGATATATTAGCCACCGCCAAAGCAATTGGTGGAGGATTTCCTCTTGGCGCCTGTCTAATAAAAAAAGAAGCTGGTCAATATATGACTCCTGGCACTCATGGCACAACATACGGCGGCAATCCTCTTGCCATGGCAGTAGCTAACGCGGTTTTGGACGAAATATTAAGCAATAACTTTTTAAACAACGTTAAAAGCACTTCTCAATTACTAATAAAAGAACTCAATAAGTTGCAAAAACAATTTCCTGATATTATTGAAGAAGTAAGAGGTATTGGGCTTATGCTTGGCTTAAAAATTAACGAAAAAATTGTTAATACTAAAATTGTGCAAAAATTTATCGATCATCAACTCTTAACAATACCAGCAGGACAAAATGTTGTTCGTTTATTGCCACCATTGATAATTGATAATAATCATGTCATGGAAGCTATTAGCAAAATAAAGAAATCTCTACAAAGCTTGTAAATTAATAAACGAGTTTTGTATTATTCTGAAATATATATACTATTAGGAATATTTTTTCTTAACATTTCTATCTTATCGCGATTTTCTACAAATTCTTTATAATCTTTTCCTTTTAACATAATGCCAGAAGAAGCTTTTACTTTTGATGGATTAATGTGAAGACCATTTTTTATTACTTCAAAATGAAGATGTGGTCCAGTTGAGCGACCAGTCGTTCCAACATAAGCAATAACGTCCCCTTGTTTTACACGAGAACCATTCTTAAATCTTGGATTAAATCTACTAGCATGGGCATAAGATGTAGAATATTCAGAGTTATGCTTGATTCGTATATAGTTACCATAACCACCATTTCGACCTCGAAAAGTTATAATACCACTGCCTGCAGCTAAAATTGGAGTTCCGCTACGAGCAGCAAAATCAATTCCTTTATGCATTCTTGAATAACCTAAAATAGGATGCCTTCTCATGCCAAAATTTGATGAAACTCGAGCGCCGTTTATAGGGGTTTTTAATAAAGATTTTTTAATACTATTACCCTTTGCATTAAAATATTCTATACGATCACGATATCTATGGGCAAACATATTTATTTCACTATTTCTAACAAAAATCGAAGCAAAAATAATATTCCCGTCTCTTATTTTTTTGCCGTCGTTATCATAAAAAGTTTCAACAATAATTTCAAATTTATCACCAGCTCTTATATCTCGCTGAAAATCAATATCATAACCATATAGATTTATCATATTCATCATAACATTTGAAGAAATGCCAAGATTAACACCATCTATATAAAGACCATTGTTAATTGTTCCGTAATATCTTTCGATTGATTTTATTAAGTCTATTTTGATTTTTTGCGCTTTATATGAACCGTTACTTGTTTTTTTTACCCTTATCTTTTCATCACTACTCAATTCAATAGATAATGATTTCAACGAAATGCTTTTTTGTATATTACTACTCTGCTCTTGATCTAAATTTAAAGATAAGTCATAGACTATTCGCAGCTCGTCACCCTTAACGATCGATCTTGGATCGTAGATTTTTTTCATTTCTGATAAAAGAGAGAATATTTCATTTTCATTAGCACCTAAATCTATTAAAATCTTTAATATAGTGTCACCAGCTTTAACTTTATAGTTAAATATTTGATCTTGCGATAAATCAAATTTAAGATTTTTTTCGTCAAATTTTATGTTAATGTATTTAAGTTTTTTAGCCTTATCTTTTTGAAAATCGATAAACGAATCTGATAAATTACTATATAATAAGATTGATCCCTTTGTAATAAAGAAAATTGTAATTATTGAAATAGCAACTGGCTTAAATAATTTTAATTCTATAACTCTGTCAATAGCTATAAAAGTAACATGAACAAGATTTAATAATTTTGCTAAAATAAAATTTTTCACTTAATTTAAAAAAGAGTTCCAAAAATCATACAAAATTCTATTTTTAGATTTAATTTAGAGTGATTTAAATAAAATAAACCCAAAATAAAATAACTTGATTAGAGAATTAATTGCATAAAAGCCCACAAATCAATTTAATCTTAAATAAGAATTAAAAGTATAAAAAAAATTATCAAAGGTTTTTAGTATCAAATATTAATTTTCTTAATTTTTCAATAAAATTAATTTTCTTTAAAAAAAGTAAAAAAAACTGTTGCACTACTTTTAGAAATAGGTATCATAAGATGTCTAAGATATTTTCCACGCTTATCTTATACCAAATCTCTTTTTTAATTTCACTTTTAACAAAAAATTAAATTGAAATTTGGCATTACATTTATCATGAAGACTCATTTAACAATATATGAAAACAAAAAATACAAATATTAAAAACAAATCATCTAAAGAAACTAAAAACAAAATTAGTGAAAAAAGAACTAAAACAAAGGAAGCAATTCTTCAAATTAAAGATTCAAAACTTGAATCTATAACTATAAAAACTAAGAATACCAAATCCGCTAAATCGTCAAATTTTAAAGTGGGTTCTTATATAATTTATCCGTCACATGGCGTTGGTAAAATAAAAGAAATACAATCAGAAACAATTCTTGATCAAAAATTTAGCTATTATCTTATTTATTTTGAAAATGAAAAATTAACAATAAAAGTACCAATTAAATCTTCTGCCAAAGTCGGATTAAGATCTTTAACAACAAAAGAAGAAATAGAAGAAGTGTTTTTAACATTAAGAAGCGGCGTTAAAAAGTTAAAAGGAATGTGGTCACGTCGTGCTCAAGAGTATGAAACAAAAATCAATTCTGGCGATATTATGCTATTGGCAGAAGTTATCAGAGATTTAACTCGAGACATTGACGACAGCGACAGGTCATATAGTGAGCGCATAATTTATGAAACGGCAATATATCGATTAAGTAGCGAATATGCAGCAATATATGGAGTTGAACTTAAAGAAGCTAAAGATCATATATTAACGATTGCTAAAGACAAATTAAATGCTGAAGATGATCATTCCGATAAAGATGATTTTGCTTTTGCTTTTGACGATAAAGGTAAAAATGATGATGAATATGACGAGTATGAAGAAGAGGAGGAAGAAGAAGAGGATGATGATGAAGATGAGTATGAAGATGATGATGATTTTGATAATAAAAAATTAGCTAATGGTTAATTAATAATCTTGCTATTTTTTATATTTGAGAGGCTGTTGAAATTGTTTTTATTTTAATTTTTTTTTGCAACAAATTCAACAGCCTATTCTACAATTTGACAAACCCAAATCCGTTAATATAAAGTTAATTTAGAGTAACTTAACATGACTTACACCTTAGAACTTAACAAAATAAATAAAACCTTTAAACAAGAATCGCAAAATGTAGAAGCATTAAAAGACATATCCTTAAAAATAAAAAAAAATGAAATAATTTCTCTTATCGGACCTTCTGGGTCAGGTAAAACTACTCTTTTGCAAATAGCTGGCTTATTAGATAAACCAACATCCGGTAGTATATCGATATTAGGCAAAGAAATTAAAAACAACAAAGATAGCATAAGAACAGAGATAAGAAAAAATAATATTGGTTTTATATATCAATTTCATCATCTATTTCCTGAATTATCAGTTTTAGAAAATGTATTACTGCCACTTTACATAAAAGGCTATGATAAAAAGGAATCCATTACAAGAGCTAAAGAAATATTGCAAGAGCTAGAATTATTAGATAGAATAGACTTTATGCCATTTCAAATATCTGGCGGACAACAGCAAAGAGTTGCAATAGCTCGAGCCCTGGTTACAAAACCATCGATAATACTAGCTGATGAGCCAACTGGTAATCTTGATTCAAATTTATCACATAAAATATTTGATCTAATATGTAATCAGGTTAAAAAATATCAATTATCCTGCATTATAGTCACTCATAATGAAAAGTTAGCAAAAAAAGCTGACAAGGTAAAAACTCTACAAGATGGCACCATTAAATAACACCAAATTCATTTCTTACCTTTTTAAGCAGATGTGGTTTAGGTTAAATCAAGACAAGTAAATCTATTGCGAATAAATTTAGCATAATTTGCGCATTCTATATATTTTATATCATCTAAGCCAAGAGATTGACAATTAGTAGAAATATTAAAATGATTAAATATTTGTTTAATTTTTTGCGAACTTAGAAAAAATTTATTTAAATTATCCGTTATATCTTCAATATCATTTTTTGTAATTTTGTTTAATGATTTAATTCTTTCCAATTTGCAATCATACTCTTCAATACATTCTAATGCAGCCTTATTACCAAAAAAATTGATGATTCTTTTTTGATAATCAGGTTGTATGCGATTTGTTAATTTTTGATAATATATAAAAAAATTTTGTAGAATTTGCTGCTGTAATTCAACACTATAAATTGTGGTTACAGCTATTATCTGGCCATGAAGATTTTTCTTAGCAATTTGCGGATATTTCATATCAATAGTATGAGCTATAAGATGTTCGGATTGGCTAGCAGGACTAGAGCTACCGCAAAGCGTCATACCTATTCCAGAAATTAATAAAATTTCTATAACTTTTTTGCATAATCTTGTATCAGAAATATCAAAATTATTGTAATTATTAACAAAATCAGACATTTTATCTTTTAGTAATAAAAACATGTCATAATTAAAGTCGTAATTACATAATTTAAAAGCTAAATACCAATCAAAAAAACAACTATAAAAACACATACTATCCCCTATCCCCGCTTTAATTAAAGATTTAGGAGCTTTTGCTAATATATTTAAATCACAAAAAACTTTTTCTGGCAATTTGCCACTAATTGTTTTTTTATGTCCATTTATTTTTATTGAAGAATTTTGTGAAAGATATCCATTCATTGACGCAGCGCTAGCAAAGATAAAAAATGAAATATTTAATTTTATGGCTACAATTTTACATAAATCATTGATAGTGCCACTACCCAATGCAATAATAAAATCATAATTTCTTGCCTTGTCTAATAATTGATGCAAATAAAACTCGTCAGCAGTTGCATTATCTAGTAAAAAAACATCTATTTTATAATAATATAATATTTCAGAAAAATACTTTTGGCAATTATGCCAAATATTTTTATCTGAAATAAAGATTGTTTTTACATTTTTTTTATTATCACAATTATAATCTAAACATTTTTTTATGGAGGATGAAACAAAATAATCATCATCATCTTGACTAATATCAATTAAATCAAAAAAATCTTTATTTGTTTTTTTCATATTTTTAATTTGTACTTGCTTAGATAAATATTTATCTCAATATAAAATATCTCAATTAAAAAACTTTTGATTTGCATTTATTGATTTACAAGAGTTCTTTACCGTTAAATTTTACTTGCAAACTTATACCAAATGCTATTTTTTAATTGATTTTTTAAAGATAAGATTTGGCATTAAATCATATTAAAAACTAGATTTTATCTATGCAAATCTGTTAAATTTCAAAAATAGTATTTTAATATTTTTAACTTATGGATAATATACAAACAATATTATTAACATTACAAATTATTGTTGCGGTTATTTTAATAATATTGGTTTTACTGCAAAAATCAGGTAACGATTCTCTTGGTGGTATAGGGGGAGGACCTAGTAGCTCCGTTGGATCAATAATATCAGGCAGAACTGCGGCAAGCGCTTTGAACAAAATAACTGCGATATTAATATTTATTTTTATATTAAATTGTTTAATTTTAACTGCAGTTTCGAGAAATAAAAATAACAGCATTAAATCAAAGCTTGATGAAGTTATCAAAGAGCAAGAGTTAAAAGAAAAACAACAAAAAATTAAAGCCCCTTCTATAGAATAAAATAAATAAAATATGAAACAAACTGCCCTTAATAAAGCTCACAAAATTCAAGGCGCTAAAATGGTTGAATTTGCTGGTTATGACATGCCAATTCAATATGAAGAAGGCATGTTAAAAGAACATCAATGGGTTAGAGAAGGAAATGTTGGTATTTTCGATGTTTCACATATGGGTCAATTTATAATTGAGGGTGAAAATTGTGCCAAATTTCTATCAACTATTACACCTTCAGATTTTTTACTTAGTAAAGAAAATCTAGCTAAATATACAGTTCTAACCAATAAGGAAGGTGGAATTATTGATGATTTAATAATTACAAAACTATCTCAGGATAAATTTTTTATTGTTCTTAACGCTGCATGCAAAGAAAAAGATGTTTCTTGGATTAACAAAAACTTACCAAGCAATATCAAATTTCAAGAATTAAGTAATAGATCGCTCATTGCAATTCAGGGGGCAAAATCAGAAGAAATCTTATGCAAGCTAATCAATGAATCTTTACAAGATCTTAACTATATGAACTTACAAAATTGCACTCTTAAAAATAATAATGCTGAAATTTTTGTAAGTCGTACTGGGTATACTGGAGAAGATGGCTTTGAAATCAGTATAGATAATAACTCAGCAGAAAAATTCTGGCTAGATTTGTCAAATTTTTCTGAAGTCAAGCCAATAGGTCTTGGTGCTCGTGATTCACTGCGTTTAGAAATGGGCTACCCCCTTTATGGTCACGATCTCAACGACAATACCACTCCTATTGAAGCTGGCTTGTCATGGGTTGTAGCCAAAGAAAATAATAGCTTTATTGGTTGCGATAAAATTTTACTTCAAAGAATCAAAGGAACACAAAAAAAACGACTCGGAGTTAAATTACTCGATCGTGGCGTAATACGCGAAGGATTTAATGTAATAAAAAATAATCAAATTATTGGCAAGTTAACTAGTGGAGGATTTTCGCCGTCGCTAAAAACATCAATTGGCCAAGGTTATTTTGATTTAAGTCAAGCAAATATTGGTGACGAAGTTTTTGTTGAAATTAGAAACCGTCAAATTCCAGCGCAAATTACTTCACCAACATTCTTAAAAGCCAAAACAAAATCCATTAAAAAATAATTCAATCAATATACTCAACTTTAATCACAATATTATGAAATTTACAAAAGATCACGAATGGCTAAAAATAGAAGGTAATACTGCTACGATAGGTATATCTAAATATGCTGCTGACGCACTAGGAGAATTAGTTTATGTGGAGCTTCCAGAACTAAGTAAATCTTATAGTAAGGGTGATGCTTTTGCTGTAGTAGAATCATCTAAATCTGCTAGCGATGTCTATATACCGCTATCTGGCGAAATTATAGAAATTAACGAAAAATTAAATAGTGAACCAGAACTTGTTAATAATTCTCCTCTTGAAGAAGGGTGGATTGCAAAAATAAAAATAAGCGACGATTCTAACTTAAATGAAATGATGGATCAAGATAATTACAAAAAGTATCTTGAAGATTTATCTTAGTAAATTATCTTTTATTATCTATTAATATATTTATTATTTTTTTCATTAATTATTAACTTAAATTATAAATAAAATGTCAGTATTAGTTGGAAAACAAGCGCCAAACTTCACTGCTAGTGCAGTTATGGCTGATAATGAAATTAAAGAAAATTTCAATTTAAAAGAATATCTTAATGGTAAAATAGGTGTTCTATTTTTCTATCCCCTTGATTTTACTTTTGTTTGCCCATCAGAAATCATCGCTTTTCATAATAGATTATCAGAGTTCAATAATAGAGATGCTAAAGTTGTAGGAGTTTCAGTCGATTCTCATTTTTCACATTTAGCATGGAAAAACACCGAAATTAATAACGGTGGTATTGGTCAAGTTAAATATCCTTTAGTAGCTGACTTAACAAAAAACATTGCTCGTGATTATGACGTCTTAATTAACGAATCCGTTGCCCTAAGAGGCACCTTTTTAATTGATCAAGATTTTGTAGTAAGGCATCAAGTTATTAATGACTTACCTCTGGGTCGCAATATTGAAGAAGCCATAAGAATGGTTGATTCTCTTAAATTTTTCCAAGAAAATGGTGAAGTATGTCCAGCAGGATGGAATAAAGGCAAAGAAGGTATGAAAGCTAATTCTAAAGGAGTTGCAAAGTATCTAGCAAATAATGCTGAATCATTATAATACCAAATTTTATCTTTAAAGCAGTTAAAAAAGCGATTAAATTCTTTATATTTTTGACTTAAAATGATTGTCGACTTGATTATTTTATAACTATCAAGGTTATCAAAATTGATCAAATCTCCCTTAAACTATTGGGAATACAGCTTTCATTTTTCTTTAATTTTAATCTCAAAAATATTTCGAATTTAATTCGTTTAAAGATGAACCTCGGTACAAAACCCTCACAAACCAAATATAAAATTTGTTATTATGTAATTTTTAAATCAACATTAAAACTGGATTTTCAATGTAATTGCGCAATTCTTTAAGAAACTCCGCTCCTACAGCCCCATCAACCGATCTATGATCAGAAGATAAGGTAACATTCATCATGCTCGCCGCAACAACCTTTCCATGCTTTATTACTGGCTTTTCAACTGCTCTGGAAACAGCCAAAATACAGCTTTGCGGAGGATTAACGATAGCTGAAAAATTATCAATGCCAAACATGCCTAAATTAGATATACTAAACGACCCACCTTGAAATTCTCCTGGCTGCAATTTGCCTTCTCTTGCTTTTTTAGCTAAAGATTTTGTTTCAATAGAAATATCTTGTAAAGATTTTTGATCAGCATTTTTAATTATTGGCGTAATTAGGCCGCCATCAATAGCAACCGCCATTGAAATATCAATATTGTTATAAATTATGATAGAGTCTTCGCTCCAGCTTGAATTTGCCTCTGGAACCTTCTTAAGAGAAAGTGCTACAGCTTTAATGATTAAGTCATTAATTGATATTTTGTAAAGTGGCTTGCCATCCTCACTTGTTTTTGCGGCTGAATTTATCGTTGATCTAAATTCGTTTAATTTAGTAATATCAAGCTCACAAGACAGATAAAAATGAGGAACTGTTAATTTTGATTCAAGTAATCTTTTGGCAATTACTTTGCGAATATTGCTGTTTTTCACTTGATAAAATTCTTGAGAATTTCTTCTTACTACGCCATTTGCACCATTTTGTAAAAAATCTATTACATTATCTTTAACAATTCGACCATTGGGACCCGTGCCTTGCAGTTGATATAAGGACACCCCTTCTTCTTTGGCAATTCTTTTGGCTAAGGGGCTGGCTTTTATTTTATTTGAATATTTTGGCGTTATTTGATCCTGTTTTATCAATCGCTTAGTGGTTGTATCTAGTTGTTTTTGCGTTTCTATAGGAGCGCTCTCTGCTAATGATGATGATTTTGGCTGCTCTTCTTCTTTAGGGACTGGCTTTGCATTGTCATTTTCAATTTTATAATTTTCTAAAATTGATTTATCTTCATCTTCATTTATAATTAAAGCAATACAACTATTTACAGCAACATTTTCAGTGCCTTCAGCTATTAATATCTTGCCTAAGATTCCTTCATCGACCGCTTCAACCTCCATAGTTGCTTTGTCGGTTTCGATTTCTGCAATCACTTCACCGGAAGATATTTTTTCACCCTCTTTTTTTAACCATTTTGCTAAATTTCCTTCGGTCATTGTTGGTGATAAAGCTGGCATCAAAATTTCAATAGGCATTTTTATAATTTATTTAATTAAATAATATTTAGAGAAATTAGTAAAATAGTTTATTATTTTGTAAATCATTTTCTTACATCAAATGAATTTCGCAACCCTTCACCGATAAAAACCAATAAAGTTAAAATAATAGTAATCACAAAAAATCCCACCATGCCAATCCAGTAGGCGCTAATATTATTTTTACCTTGAGCTAATAATTCTCCCAAAGAGGCTGAACCAACTGGCATTCCTAACCCCAAAAAATCAAGAGCAGTTAAAGTGGTAATTGAGCCGGCAATTAAAAATGGCAAATTGGCTAAAATTATAGGCATTGCATTTGGCAAAATATGACGAAATATTATTTGATAATTTTTTGCCCCTAGAGCCTTTGCCGATCTTACGAAATCAAAATTTCTAAGACGCAAAAATTCTGCTCTTACAAATCCAATCATTGCTATCCAGCTAAATAATAACATTATAAACAACAAGCTAAAAAATCCAGGCTCAATTATGGAAGACAAAATTATTAACAAAAATAATACTGGCATACTTGACCAAATTTCTATAAATCTTTGAAGAAAAAGGTCTAAAAGCCCTCCAAAATAACCCTGAATCGCTCCTAAAAATATACCAATTATTGCTGAAAAAAATGATAGAATTATACCAAATATAAGAGATATCCTTAGTCCATAGATGGCTCTTGCTAAAACGTCCCTACCCTGATCGTCAGTGCCCAGCCAATTTCTTGAATCTGGCTTCGATGGCGCTGGATCTTTCATAGCTAAATTTATAGTATCGTAAGAAAAGGGAATGAGAGGCATTATTATCCAGCCGTTTTTTTCGATTAGTTTTTTAACAAAAGGATCTCGATAATCGGCTTTGCTTTTTAATTTGCCTCCAAAGGTGGTTTCGGGGTATGATTTAATAATCGGAAAATAATAATCATCATTATATTTGATTAATAGAGGCTTATCATTGGCAAATATTTCAGCAAAAATAGTTAAAATAAAAATAGCCAAAAAAATGATTAGAGAGTAATATCCGCGATGATTTTTCTTGAATTTTTGCCACATTTAGTTTTATGATAATTAAGAATCTCTGCAATTGTCAATTTTGACAATTTATGAGAATCTTTTTCAAAACATTTTAATAAATACAAATCATGTCAAATCTGCAAAAAATATCTCGCTGCTTAATTTCAGTTTCTGATAAATCTGGAATTATTGATTTAGCTCAATTTTTGCAAAAAAAAGATATTGAGATTATTTCCACCGGTGGAACCAAGCAAATTTTATCTAAGAACAATATCAAAGTCAAAGATATTTCTGAATTTACTAATTTTCCAGAAATTATGGATGGTAGGCTTAAAACTCTTCATCCCAAGGTTCATGGCGGATTATTATCTGTTGATAACAACGAAGAACATAAAAAACAAGCCAGAGAAAACGATATTCATAAAATTGATTTATTGATTGTAAATTTATATCCATTTGTAGAAACGGTAGCTAAAACTGAGGATGAATCTTGTATTATTGAAAATATCGATATTGGTGGCCCAGCAATGATAAGATCGGCTGCCAAGAATTTTGCCTTTAGAACAGTGATAACCTCGTCAGATCAATATGAAGAGTTAAAAAATCAATTAATTGCCAATGATTATAAAACCTGCCTCGAATATCGCAAAAATTTAGCCATCGCCGCTTTTAAAATGATTGCCGAGTACGATATAGCAATTGCCAACTGGTTTGATAATCGCAATCTTAGTCTTAATTTTTCACTAAAACAAAGCCTGCGCTATGGCGAAAATTCGCATCAAAAAGCAAATCTATATCAGATAGGAGATTCTGGAATTGTCGGAGCAAGGCAAATTCAAGGCAAAGAGTTAAGCTATAACAATATCAATGACGCCGATGGCGCCTATAACTTAATTCTTGAATTTAAAGAGCCTGCTTGCGCAATTATAAAACATGCTAACCCTTGCGGAGTGGCAACGTCTAAAGATATTCTAAGCGCTTATAAACAGGCATTATTATGCGATTCTAAAAGTGCTTTTGGTGGCATTGTTGCTTTAAACGATAAGATTGGCGAAGATTTAGCAATCGAACTTGCTAAAATGTTTTTTGAAGTAATTATTGCTAAAGACATCAGTAAAGAAGCGCAAGAAATTTTATCGCAAAAAAAGAATTTACGTATTTTAATCGCTGATTTCAAAGAAAATAATCAATCGCAAATAAAATCAGTTTCTGGCGGCATTTTAATACAAGATTTAGATCAAAAAATAATAACAAAAGATGATCTGCAATTGGTTAGCAACAATTCAATAAATGACAAAGACATTGCTGATTTAATTTTTGCTATGAAGGTGTGCAAACATGTTAAATCAAATGCTATTGTTGTGTCTCAAAATAACAAGGCAATTGGTATTGGCGCTGGCCAGATGAGTCGAGTTGACGCCTGCAAAATAGCTTGCAAAAAAGCGCATGATTTTATTAAAGGCAACGATAGCAAGGAACATTTATTATTGGCCTCAGATGCCTTCTTGCCGTTTGCTGATAATGTTGAAATTGCTCATAAATATAATATCAAGGCAATTATTGCCCCGCAAGGTTCAATGCGTGATCAAGAGGTAATAGACAAAGCCAATCAATTAGGCATTGCCCTTTATTTTATAAAAACTCGTCACTTTAGACATTAATATTTGCAAATTATACCAATTCTCATCTAAAAATGAACAATATGACAAAATATTTTTGAGATAAAAATTATAAAAAATGCAAGTCCTATAGGTATAGGGCTTAAGGCTTTTTGCAATTTTTAGCCAAAAAGATAAAGTCAGATTGTTTAGTTTTTATATGTTTTTTAGTTGGGAATTGGTATTACTCAAAAGCTAAAGCTTTCTGCGTCATTTGTGCTGCTATTTTGATTACTGATGAATCTAATCCAAAATTTCAAACTCTACACCAAGCGGAATGGGCGTGTTGAATTGGCCGTGACCGATATGCTTAATACTAAAAACCTGAATATTAATATTATTGGCAAAACTTTCGACAACTTTGTTTAAATGATATTGATTTTTACTATCGGCTTTTTCTATCAAATCACCAATAAAAACTGCCTGACAATTGTTAAAAATATTGGCATTTTTTAAATGATTAAGCATGCGGTCAATTTTATAAGCCTCTTCATCCACCTCCTCAATAAGCATGGCATAATTACCGCTGTTATTAATTTGCCATTTGGCGCCAATTGATGTTTGAATTAAAGATAGGTTTCCCCCTAATAATTTAGGCATTTTTTTTATTTTACTGATCTGGTTCAATGGTTTTATTTCGTATTCGAGTTGAGATATCTCGCCAAACAATATTTTTTTAAATAAATTTATAGTCTTATCATTAACATCATTATTGGCTATTTGCTTTAATGTTGGCGAATGAAGAGTGGAAAATTTAAAACAATTATTAAATGCTAAATGTAGGCTTGTGATATCGCTAAATCCAGTTAATAATTTGAATTTTGGCGATTTTTCCAAATTTAATAATTCATCAATAATGCAAGACGCTCCATATCCACCTCTGGTAGCACTAATAAAATCACTATTTTTGCAATTTATAGCTTGCCTTAACTCATTCAACCTTTCTTGGTCACAATGCGCAAGAAAAGGTTCGTTATTTGGTGTTTTGTAAGGAAAAATTTGAACCTCAAGACCCCAATCAACTAAGAAATTTTTAATTTTAATTATGTCGCTATTTTTAATAAAAAAAGATGGAGATATTAAGCTAATTTTATCGCCTTTTTTCAATTTAGGCCAGTGAATAGGGATTTCAAATTTTATCTTCATTTGCCCTCCTGATAAACTCTTTAAAAAGCTCAAAATTAAAATTATACTGCTTTATTTGCCCCGCTTCGTGACAACTAAACTCAGGATGCCATTGCACCCCAACAGCAAATTTTTTATTTTTAACAACTATGGCCTCTATGCAACCATCATCCGCTTTGGCCAAAATCTCTATTTTGTCACTTATCTCAACTATCGCCTCATTGTGATTAGAGTTTACATAGGATTTATCTTGAGGAAAGATATTTGCAAATGCGCTGTTTTTATTGATAACAAGCTGATGATCTTCTTGATAGCCGTAATGCTTTAAAGGCGTTTTTAGGTATTTATGAATATTTGGTGTTAATTTACATCCTAAAATACCTCCCATTACTTGCATTCCGGCACAAATACCGAATATTGGCAAATCTTTCTCAAGGGCTTTTTTTATAAAATTTTCTTCAAAAATAAATCTAGGAGATACTTCATAAGGGCTTGACTCACCTTTATTGACATACCATTGATCAGGAGTTTTATATTGACCACCCGGCACAACCAGACCGTCAATTTTGCTAAGATACTCATCGATTTCTTCTGCTTGGCAATATGGTATAAGCCATGGCGTTCCTCCAGCAAGGCGAACGGCCTTAACATAATGGGATCTTATGACAAAATGCTCAGAAGCAGAGAAATCACCCCTTTCTTGCCAATCAATAATAATAGCTATTGTTGGTTTTTTCATTATTTTAATTTGATAATTTATTTGCATTTATACACTAATCTCTAATAGCGCAATTGGCATCAATAATGTATTTATAGATCGTTAATTGCTCAAGACCAACTGGGCCCCTAGCGTGTAATTTGCCAGTAGAAATGCCAACCTCGGCTCCTAGCCCAAACTCTCCTCCATCGGCAAACTGAGTTGATGCATTATGCATTACAATCGCTGAATCAATTTGTTGCAAAAATTTCTTGGCCGCTTCATTGTCTTCGCAAATTATACTTTCAGTGTGGCTTGATGAATTGTGGTTGATGTGAGCAATGGCCTCATTTATATCTTCAACTATTTTTAATGAAATGATTTTATCAAGATACTCTGTAGCAAAGTCTTTTTTATTAGCTTTTTTTATACGATTATCAAGCTTTTGAGATTCTTTATCTCCTCTAATTTCGCAGCCAGCTTCTATTAAATCATCGCAAATTATTGGAATAACATTTTTAGCAATCTCTTTATCAATCACTATAGATTCGCAAGCTCCACAAATACCTACTCTGCGCATTTTAGCGTTAAATATTATCTTTCTTGCTTTTGTCAAATCACAAGATTTATGTATATAGCTATGACAATTGCCATCAAGATGCTTAAATAAAGGAATTCTGCTTTTGCTGCTAATAGCTTTAATCAAAGATTTACCGCCACGAGGTATCACAACGTCAATATATCGAGACATTTTTAACAATTCGTTAACGCAAGAATGATCCGCGTTGCTTACTAAAGTTATAATATTTTCATTAATTTTTTGTTTTCTTAAAACATGGCGATAAATATTAGCAATTGCAGTAGAAGAGTTTATAGAATCAGAGCCGCAACGCAAAATTACCGCATTTCCTGATTTTATAGCCAAGGCGGCAATGTCAGAAGTAACATTTGGACGAGATTCATAAATCGCTAATAAAAGACCAATCGGAACGGTGATTCTTTTTATATGGAGCCCATTTGCCCTTTTAACATCGTAGGTAATTTTGCCAATAGGATCCTCTAGATCAGATATATCAAGAACGGCCTTAATAATATTTTTAACTCTTGCCTCGTCAAGTTTTAAGCGGTCAATTTTAGCGTCCGATAAATTGTTTTTCTTGGCATTGCTTAGATCCTTTTTATTAGCAGCAATAATCTGATCTATATTTTGCTCCAACAAGTTAGCAACTTCTTTTAATATCTTGTTTTTTTGAATAGAGTCAAGATTAGCAAGAATTTGGCTTGCTTTTTTGCTGTTTTGGCAAATATTTACTATTTGTTGCTTAGCTAGTTTCATTTTTCTAAATTAGCACTTGTAAAAGCTTTTGCAAATCAATAGATTTGATCTTTTGTAGCTATTTTGATTTTTTAAATTTAACATATCAAGATTAATAATACCAATTCCCATCTAAAAATGAACAATATGACAAAATATTTTTTGAGATAAAAATTGTAAAAAATGCAAGTCCTATACCTATAGGGCTTAAGGCTTTTTGCAATTTTTAGCCAAAAAGATAAAGTCAGATTGTTTAGTT
>JALQXY010000037.1 GCA_023262945.1 Rickettsiales bacterium
ATGTTCATTATAACTTTCTCTATAATTATCAAATATTTCATTATTGACACTTAAAGTACCGGAATCTGTTATATTTTTCTTAATGTTAAAGAAAGCGGTAATATTATTAAGTGGTGGTTTAGATTCGGCAACAATTCTAGCTATTGCCAAAAAACAAAACTTCGATTGCTATGCTTTGAGTTTTTCTTATGGGCAAAGACATGTTATAGAGCTTGAAAGTGCCAAAAAAGTGGCGCAAAAAATGTTAGTTAAAGAGCATAAAATTGCCAATATTGATCTTGGTATTTTTGGTAATTCTGCTTTAACAGATAAAATTGCCGTTCCTAAAAATATCAAAGTAGAAGATATTAAGAAAAATAATATACCAATTACCTATGTCCCTGCGCGAAACACTATTTTTTTATCTTACGCTTTAGCTTATGCTGAAGTAATTAATGCTTTTGATATTTTTATTGGAGCTAATGCAATTGATTATAGTGGCTATCCAGATTGTCGTCCTAGCTTTATTAAAGCTTTTAGCGATATGGCAAATTTAGCAACGGCAAAATCTTGTGATGAAAATAATAAATTCAATATTCATGCTCCATTAATTGACCTAAGCAAAGCGCAGATAATTAAACAAGGACTTGATCTAGGGGTTGATTATTCGATAACACATAGTTGTTATGATCCAATTTTTGAAGATAAATATATAATATCTTGTGGAGAATGTGATTCTTGTTTATTGAGATTAAAAGGTTTTAATATTATCAAAGAAATCGATCCATTAACTTATAAAAAACATGATTACTCTATTTAAATATATAACAAAAATAGCAAAATTACTAATATTAACCGCTTTATTGATTTATATTGTGAATCTTTTTATCAATAATGACCAATATATCACAATAAATCTTGAGCCAATACCATTTACAATAACTGCTAAATTATTTATTTTTATGATTAGTTTTTTTGTACTAGGTGCAATGTCTACTCTTACATTATCATTGCCAAAAGCTGTAAGGCGGGCTTTTAACGATTATAAAAATAAAAGTAAAATCAAATCCTTAACCAAAACACTTAACAAAAAGTTTTCTAAGAGAGCAAATTGATTTTTTTTTATTGACTTTTTACTCTATATATAGTTATATATAAGTATAAGGCGGGCGTAGCCAAGTGGTAAGGCAATGGATTGTGACTCCATCATTCGCGGGTTCAACCCCCGTCGTTCGCCCATTGTAGCAAAAATAAGGTTAAAGCTTCATACTAAAAAAAAAAAGTATATATATATATAAGTAAGGTAATTATCTTACTTATATATATATATACTTTTTTTTGAGTCTCGGAGAGGGTGGGATTCGAACCCACGGTA
>JALQXY010000072.1 GCA_023262945.1 Rickettsiales bacterium
AATAAAATGAGTCCTGGTGGAATTATTGCCATTTCAATTCTTTCAGGAAAGGCTTTAATGCCATTTGATGCAGCAATTAACCTATGGAATAACCTTTTAAATTCCAAAAAAGCCTATGACAGATTAAAAAAACTAACAAAAGATAATGATAAAGAAGTCGATCTAATAAGCCTTCCTGAGCCAAAAGGAAAATTAACAATAGAAGGATTGGCATTTAATCTGCCAAATAACAAGAAGCCAATTATTAAAGGAGTAAATATCACCATTAATCCAGGTGAAATTGTAGCAATAATAGGCCCAACAGCAGCAGGAAAATCAACTTTATCCAAGTTAATAGCGGGAATTTACAAACCAACACTTGGAACAGTAAGATTAGATAATGCTGATATTTTAAACTGGAAACCAGAAGAAGTAGGTCAATATGTTGGTTATTTACCACAGACGATAGAATTATTTAATGGCACTATAAAACAAAATATTGCCAGAATGAATAAAAAAGCAAAAGATGAAGATGTAGTAAAGGCTGCACAATTAGCTCACACTCATAATCTTATTTTAAATCTGCCAAAATCTTATGAAACAGATATTGGGGCTTGGGGCACAAATATATCAGCTGGTCAAAGACAAAGGATAGGCTTAGCAAGGGCATTTTTTGGCAATCCAAAATTAGTGATACTAGATGAACCAAACTCAAATCTAGACCAAGAAGGTGAAGTTGCTCTAGCTATGACTTTAAAACAAGCTAAAAAACAGAAAATAACAACAATAGTAATATCTCATAGACAAAATGTATTACAGGCCGTTGAGAAAATTTTAGTAATTCATAGAGGTGAAGCTAAAATCTTTGGCCCAAGAGATGAGGTTTTAAAGAAATTACAAAATTCAAAATCATAATCACTTTTGCTGTCAAATTTATCGTTAATTCATTTTTTTTCTTCTTATGTATATCTTTATACATTGCGTCGTAAAAAAATGAATTGCCTAAAATTTGTTTGCAAAAGCAATTGTAATTAATGAATTTACAAAATGAATAATGGCAAGAAATGAGTTTTAAACAAGAATCAAAAAAAGCCAAAAGATTAACAAAAAGACTTCTTAAACATTTAAAAGGAAGAATAGCTGATCTTACTTTATTTTTGGGTAAAAAATTAATTGATTTTCAAAGATACTTTAAAAATCTAAAAAATGACAAAAATTTCAGAAAAGATGAAATAAATAAGAAAAAACACAAACTAAAAAAAATTAAACAAAAGGTCAAAGTTGAAGCAAAATTAATCCTTAATAAAAAATTTGAAGAAGAATCACTAAATATTGCTAGAAAGCCAATAATTATTGGTATGTGGGCAACTCTTTTGCTTTTTGGAAGTTTTATAATTTGGGGATCTACCGCTAATATATATAGCACTGCTATTGCTAATGGCAAAATAGTTGTCGATTCCAATAAAAAAATCATTCAGCATTTAGAAGGTGGAATAATTGAAGAAATCTATATTAAAGGTGGAGATAAAGTAAATGCTGGAGATAAGCTGATTCGACTTAGCGAAACATCAGCCAAAGCAAATCAAGAGTTGTTAAATAAGCAATTATTTGCCCTAAAAGCCACCAAGATCAGATTGATGAATGAGCGCGATAATAAAGAGGAAATAGATTTTTTAGAAATTTCAAAAGAATATAGTTCTGATCAAGAATTTATAAAAATACTAGATGGCGAATTAGAGTTATTCGATATCAGAAAAAAATCTCTTTTAGAGCGAATTGATATTTTAACTCAGAAGAAAGAACAACTTAAAAATGAAATTAACGGATTAAAATCTCAAGAAAAGGCAGTGACGCAAAGAATTGCCATGTTATCAGAAGAATCACAGTCATTAGATCAGCTTTATAAAGATGGTATTATTTCAAAGAGTAGATATTTAGAACTCAAAAAACAAAAGGCAGAATTAGAAGGAAATAAGGGACAATACGCCGCTAATATTTCAAAAGTAAGTCAGGCAATTAGTGAAACTGAGCTTGAAATTGCTAATATCAAAACAGAAAAATTAAATGAGATTTTAAAAGAACTTCAAGAAGTTCAAACAAGAATCGCTGACCTTGAGGAAAGAACAAGCGCTTCAAGTGATGTTTTAACCAGAACACTGATAACAGCTCCTGTATCAGGAATAATTAATAATTTAAAATATCATACTAAAGGTGGCGTAATATCGCCAGGTGCTGAGATTCTTGAAATAATACCACAAGATGAAGAGTTGATAGTAGAGGTTAGAGTAAATCCACAAGATATTGATGTAGTGACTATTGGCCTTGATTCAAAGGTAAGATTATCTGCTTATAAAAGCAAAGCTGTGCCAATGCTTGCAGGGCAAGTTATTAATGTTTCTGCTGATTCTTTCGAAGATCAGCAAAGCGGTTTATCATTTTTTGTTGCTAGAATTAAAATTAACGATGAGGAGCTATCAAAATTAACAGGTGATGTAAGGCTTTATCCTGGTATGCCAGTTGAGTCATATATCGTAACTGGTTCTAGAACATTTTTACAATATTTGTTTGATCCAATAACTATCTCAATGAGGAGGGCATTTAGAGAAGAGTAAATCCGTTAAAAAAACGATTGATAGTCGTTTTTAGGATTTACCAGCATAAATTTATAATTTATCTGTAATGAAAAGAATTTTAATAATAACATTTATAGCTAGCCAAATCAATATTACTGATTCTTTCGCTTTGACCTTGGAAAATTCTATAAAATCGGCAAAGGAAAATAATTTTGAAGTAAAATCTTTGGGATATTCATACAAGGCTGCAAAATCAGAAAAGCTAAAAGCTCTTGGTGGATTCTTGCCTAAAGTTTCTGCCACAATCAATAATGGTTCGAGAAAAACAAAAATAGGTAGCGATCCCAGATTTAAAAATGATATTGATTCTAAAACTTTTACCGCAAGTCAGAATTTATTTAATGGATTTGGGTCGGTAAATGAATTAAAAGAAGCTGATAATATTTTAAAAAAGGAAAAAGCAATCAAGGATTCAAAATTGCAGCAAATTTCTTTAAATGTAATAAAGGCATATCTTGAAGCCAAAAAATATCAAAAATTATTAAATATCGGTGAAGATAATTTAGAATATCAGAAAAACCTTTTTAACTATATAGATAGAAAATTTAAAGCAAAAGATGCAACAAGGGCAGAAATTGCTAAAGCTGAAGCAGATTATATCAAAGCAAAGAATGATCACATATCAAATCAAAATAACTTATCTCTAGCCAGGGCAAGTCTTAGCAGACACACAGGATTAGATTTATCTGAAATAAAAGATTTAAAGGAAGTAAATATGGAAGATAAAGAAATAGGGGAAATAGAAGATTTATTCAGATATGCGATGGAAAACAACCCAGAAATCAAAGCTGCTAAACATGGTTATAATGCTGCTAAATATAATGCAAATCAATCTAAGTCATCTATTCTGCCACAAGTAAATCTAAATTTTGAAGTAAGTGAACAAAGAAATTCTATATATTTAAATAATCAGAAAGAAACGGATACTAGCATTTATCTAAATGTTACTGTGCCAATATTTAATTCCGGGCAGAATTATTTTGATATATCATCTACAAGCAATACCAAGAAAAAGGAGCAATATAATTTTGAAGCTGTAAAGAAACAAATTTATAATTCCGTTATTGAGTATAGCATCCAATACAAAAACCTTGAGGCAAACTATAAATCTGCCAAAGAATTAGAAAAAGCAAATGAAGTTTATTTGCTTACCCTTAAAAAAGAGGAGAGACTTGGAACAAAATCCATTATTGAGTTATTAGAGGCTAAGCAAAATCTATATAAATCTCAAATCGAAGTAATCAATTTATATTATGATAAGATTTATTCTAGATTTGAGTTAGATGCTTTGGTGGGAAAATTAGCAGAGTAATACCATTTCCTACCTAAAAAACATATAAAAACTAAACAATCTGACTTTATCTTTTTGGCTAAAAATTGTAAAAAGCCTTAAGCCCTATAGGTATAGGACTTGCATTTTTTACAATTTTTATCTTAAAAAATATTTTGTCATATTGTTTATTTTTAGATAGGAATTGGTATAATTTAATGTCGTTTTCTTCTTACATTTTTGCCATAGAAGGTTTTAACCGAATCAATCTTTCCTCCTTGAGTTACCTTCTTAGATTTACCGATTCTATCAGGAAAGATATTATGAGT
>JALQXY010000086.1 GCA_023262945.1 Rickettsiales bacterium
AAAAAAATTGAATAATTTATCTTCATCTTTTTGGCTAAAATAGCCATAAATCATTACGCTCTTTATAGGGGTTTAGATTTATAACATATTTTATCTTAAAAAATATTTTGATAAA
Source organism: Rickettsiales bacterium (assembly GCA_023262945.1). Classification (GTDB taxonomy): domain Bacteria; phylum Pseudomonadota; class Alphaproteobacteria; order Rickettsiales; family UBA1997; genus UBA1997. The sequence continues at coordinate 116 of JALQXY010000086.1, forward strand.
GTATCAATTAAAAAGACTAGCAGCCTAAATTGCTATTGATCAATTTGTCAAGAAAATGATAATATAAATGCTTATCTATATAGCTAGCGGTGGTACTGGTGGTCATATCATGCCCGCTAAATCTGTATCGGAAGAACTATTGCAAAAAAAAATTCAAATTGCTGTTTTGGGAGATCAAAATTGCCTTAAACACTTTGGTACAAAAAATAAATTTAAAATCTACAGCATACCATCTTCACAAATAAGAAAGGATTTTTTAGGGATTTTACTATTCGCTGTCAAAGTTAGTTATGGTATTTTAAAATCATTATTTTTGATTATCAAACATAAGCCTGACTATATGATTTGCTTTGGCGGTTATTCTACTTTTCCAATGGGAGTTGCAGCGATATTAACTAATACTAAACTTGTAATACACGAACAGAATGCTCACTTAGGAAAAGTTAATAGGTTATTCGCAAAATATAGTTATAAAATAGCTCTTAGCTTTGTTAAAACTTCAGGGATTAATAAAAAATACGAAAGTAAAACTATTTTTACTGGAAATCCAGTTAGAAAAGAAATTGCTAAATTAAACAAATTAGATTTTAAGCTTCCTGATTTTAATCAATATATTGTTCAAGTTAAAGATAGAATGGGATATCCTGTTATACTGCATTCTGATTTTCAGAATTTTCATGAAATCAAATTTGAACCCTTGATAATAACAGTAATTGGCGGCTCTGGAGGAGCAAAAATATTTAGCGACGTTTTACCTAAAGCTTTTTTTAATCTAAGTGAAGATATAAAAGAAAGAATGATAATTTTTCAACAATGTCGTAAAGATCTGATGAAAAAAACATTTGAAACTTACAAATCTTATAATATTGCCGCAACAGTTGATTATTTTTTTTTCAATATAGAGAAATTGATTGAAAAGTCACATTTAGTAATAGCAAGATCAGGATCTTCTACCATTTTTGAAATGAGTGCCGCTAAAAAACCAATGATCTTAGTGCCATTTGCTAAATCAGCTGATGATCATCAACTAAAAAATGCTAAATATTTTACTCACAATAAAGCCGCTATAATGATTGAGGAAAAAAATTTTACTATTAGAAATATTAGTAAAATTTTAACAGATTTGTTAAATAATAAAGAAGAGTTATACAAATTATCAGAAAATAATGCCAAATTAGCAAATATTAAAGCGGCGCATAATATTTGCCAAATTTTTATCGAATAAAAAAGATGAATTCTTTTAAGAATAAAAAACAAATTTTTGACAAAACTTTAGAATATACCAGATTCCTTAGCGGTTTTATTATTAAAATATCTAATTTTGCCACGATATTTATAATCTATCTATTAGAAAAAGTTAAGACCAAAAGTTTCAAAATTAGCCTTCTAACTACAGTAATTTTTATTTTATTAGCAATATATCTGCCAAAATTATTAGATAATTCTGCTTTAAAATTTAAAATTGAACAAAAAATTAGCGATATCACTCAAAGTAACTTTGTAATAAATGGTGATGTCGAAATAAAGCTAGTACCATATCCTGTTATCATTGCTAATGATGTTAATTTATATGGCCTAAAAAAAGAAAATAAAATCAATGGTGAAATAAAATATTACGATTTTTTTGCCAAATCTATTACTTCTCGAATTCCACTTTTTGGCATTTCAGCAGATAATTTTACTACAAAAATAACAATTGATAATGGCATATTAGAATCTTACCAGGGCGATCTGTCGGATAAAAATAAAAAAAGCCCCATCAAAAAAGCTATTGAAAATTTACCCGCAAGAGAAAGCAATAAATCAAATATTGATATGAAACAAGGTATCAGTAGTAAAATTTTCGATTTCACAAAAGTATCTGGTAGCAATTTTGATATATTAAAAATACCTCAAATTAGATTTATCGATAGTACATTTGTTAGATATGACAATCTTCTAAGGGAAAAAGAGCTAAAAAAGATAAACGGAGTTATTAGTTTTAATAATGTCGAAATGAGATCTGAAATTGACTTTATCAGCAATGAAATAAAAAGCAAAATCAGAGCATTGATTAATCTTAAAAAAAGATTTGGCCAAAGAGATTCCTATATTGAAATATTATCATCAATCGCCTCATTAAGAATAGAGCTGGATTTCGACAAATATGATTACGAAATAATGAATAGTGATTTTAAAGGCAAATTTATGGCCGAAATATCAGAATTCAAATCTTTCTATGGTAGCTATATAAACAATTATGATATTATCTTTAATAAATTAAATTATAATTCTAAAGATATCAAAATCAGCGCTGATATCAAAAGCTCTTCTGGTGAATTAGATATTGACAATATATTACTCAACTCATCAATAATTAATGGTCAAGGATATGCTAATCTAAGCTTAAGAAAACAAGTTCCAATAATAGATATAGTAATTGATTTACAAAACTTAGATCTTGATAGCATATGGTCAGACAAACCGCTTAGTTTAAATAAATTACAAAGCTACATCAAATATCGCCCTAGTAAAATAACAATTGATGATCAAGAAAAAGATGATTTAACAAATAAAGCTAAAAATATTGAAGCTGGCGATGAGAGTAAGTTAATTAGCAATAATGACCCAAATATATATCAAGACGATAACAATAAAGAGGCAAATAATAATTCAGAAAAGGAGCAATTAGAATCGCGAGATATCATAGAAAAAATAAAAGATATCGATCTTACAGCAGAGATTAAAATAGATAATGTAAGTTACCTTAATGGAGAGATAAGAGATAGTAGCATCTACATCAAAATCGCCAATAACGGGCAAATAATGATCTTGCCGGCTACATTTAAAACCCCAGATGGCGGAGAATTTAGAATTAATGGAGTTTATGATAACAATAGTGAGATTCCTAAATTTATTGGAAAAATCGATGCTAAAGGAGAAAGTCTTAAAGATTTTATAGATCATTTTAAAATTGAATCACAGAATCTTAAAAGTGATAATTTAAAACAATATAAATTGTATTGCGATATATTACTCTTGCCAAATACCGCTATATTTAGCAATATATATCTTGATATTAACAATAGCGTCAATCAATTCTTTGGTAGCGCAGAATTCAGCCGCGATGATAAAAATCTACATCAAATAACAATTAATCTAAGAGGACCTTATTTTAATGTGGATGATTATTTTATGACTTCAGGACAAAATGCCTATCTATCTCCGGGATCCTTTCTTAAAAAAATATTATGGCTCAATAGTATAATTTCACGTTACAATATAAAACTCAAATTTGATAAAATGCTTTATAACAATAAAACGTTCACAGATCAATCGATAGGTCTTAAAATTGGCGCTGGTTATTTTGAAATTTCAGATATGACGTTAATATCCGATGGAACAGATTTGAAAGCCAATATGATTATTGATATTAGTGGCAACAGTCCCAAATTTAACATCCGAGTATTTGCTAATAAATTTAATTACAAATCTAATAGCATAGATAACAATCTTCAAATAAATTTTATTGATAAAATATTTGCTCTACCATCTCTTAAGAGTTTTGATGGAATTATAAATCTTTATTTTAAAGAGGCTACAATAGATGGATTTAAAATTGATGAGGCTAAAATATATGGTGATTTAAAAGATGGTTCTATCAAAAATTCTTCGATAGCTGGTCAATTACTAGGTGGCGATTTTAAATACGAAGGATTGATTGGGGTTAGATTACTAAAAATAATAAATGGCACTATATTAGCAACCAATATAGAGCTTGATAAAGTTATAGAAAAAATAACCGGTATCAAAAATATAAAGGCAAAAGGAAATTTAAGCGCAGCATTAACAGCATCAGCAAGCAGAAAACAAGATTTTCTAAAAAATATATCAGCAAAAATTATGATTAATGCAAGTAATGTTGAAATCAATAATTACGGACTTAATGATTTAATAAAAAAGATGTTTATAGCTTCTATTAAAAATGAATGGCAAGGAGAGCCAGAAGATATATTATTTAACAAAGATAATAAAACTATATTTAATGAGGCTTCCGGAAATATAATAATTAGCGATGAAAATAAAGGAAAATTTAGTATAGATCTAAAAGCCACTGCCGTTAATAGTATACTTAGTGGCTCATTTAGTGCAAAAGATAGAATTGCCAACGCTTCATTTAATTCGGTTTTTCTAACCGGTAATAGCAAAAAACAAATTCCCATTAATATTGTAACAAATTTACTTTATCAAAAAGAAAAATTGTCGTATATAACAAATCTTGATCAAGTTAGACAATATCTTGGCTTACCAACTTTATATAGTAAAGAAATTACAGAAAATAAAAAAGAGGAAGAAAAAGAGCTCGATTTTAGTGAAGATTTTAAAGAGATTAATAAAAATTAATTATGCAATACCTAGAAAATATAAAAGAATTTGTTAATAAAAAAAATAAGGAAAAGATAGTTTGCCTTACTGCCTACAGCTACTCAATTGCCAAGATTATCGATAATTATTGTGATTTAATTTTAGTTGGAGACTCATTAGGCATGACTCTATACGGCATGAAGGATACTGTTGATGTAACATTGGATATGATGATAAATCATGGCTCATGCGTTAGAAGGGCTGCTAAAAAATCTCTTATAGTAGTAGATCTACCCTATGGCACTTACGAAGATTCTCCTAAGCAAGCATTAGAATCTGCACAAAAAATACTATCCAAAACTCAATGTCATGCTATAAAAATTGAAGTTAACGAAGATATTTTACCAACAATAAAATATTTACATCAAAATCAAATACCAATTATGGGTCACGTTGGTTTACTACCTCAGCATGTAAGAAGAATTGGCGGCTATAAATATCAAGGAATAGATGAAAAGTCAGCCAATAAAATCCTAGAAATCGCAAAAAAAATCGAAGAATACGGAGCTTTCTCTTTGGTAATTGAGGCTGTAACAAAAGATTTAGCGGATAAGATAACAAAATCACTTAAGATACCAACTATTGGTATTGGAGCATCAATAAATTGCGATGGCCAAATTTTAGTTACAGATGATCTTATAGGGCTCAATCAAGAATTTAAGCCAAAATTTGTCAAACATTATGATAATTTCTCTGATAGATTACATAAGGCGGCTCAGAATTATTGTGATGAGATAAAAAATAACAAATTTCCTGAAGAAATTCATATGCTAATAACATCAAAATCACTTAAGAAATGAAAAAACAATCTAATATTTCTGATCTTTTTCTTCTTCTTCCATTTTTTGCGCCATATAAAAGAAAAATAATTATCGCTGGCCTCGCTTTACTAGTAACTGCTTTAACAATTCTGTTTTTTGGCGAAGTTTTAAAGAGTTTAATAGATTATGGTTTTGTTAAAAAGGATCAAAATTTTCTTAACACTGTATTAGCGATATTTACTATTGCAGTAATCATGATGGCCCTAGCTGGATATTTCAGATCTTTTATGATAAATTCAGTAGCAGAAAGAGTAATAGCAGATCTACGCAATAAAGTATACAAGCACATTATCAATGTTTCAGCACAATATTTTGAAATTCACAAAACGGGGGATGTCATTTCTCGATTAACCGTTGATAGTATAGTGTTATATAGCATAATTAGCACTACTATTTCATTTTTCTTACGCAATCTTATTTTATTTTTTGGCGGCATTATTTTTATTTTTCTAACTAGTGCAAAATTAAGTCTAGTTTCTTTAGCTATTATACCAATTTCTATTGCACCAATAATTATAATAGGTCGCAAAATAAAAACAATTTCAACAAAATCACAAGAATCTTTGGCCTCAATGGGGGCGCATATCGAAGAAACAATTAATGGCATAAAAACCGTACAATCATATTTATGTGAAGATAAAGAAATTAGCAATTTTAGCAATCATGTTCAAAATACCCTTGAATTATCTTTGTTAAAAATTCGCTATAAATCACTATTAATTGCCCTTGTTATTACTTTGGCTTTTAGTGGTATTGGCTTAGTATTATGGATTGGAGGACTTGAAGTTATATCAGGAAATATCACTTCTGGCGATTTATCATCTTTTATATTTTATTCAGTAATAACGGCAACTTCTTTAGTTTCGCTAAGTCAAATATCGGGTCAATTACAAACAGCCTCCGCATCAGCTGGTAGAATTTTTGATATCCTAAAAGTTGAGTCACCAGTTAAGGAAAGTGATCAAAATATCAAACTAGAAAAATCAAATAAAATCGATATTACTTTTAAGGATGTTAACTTTGCCTATCCTAGCCGCAAAGATAATTTAGTAATCGACAATTTTAGTCTCGAAATCAAAGCCTGCGATAAAATATCGATAGTTGGAGCTAGTGGCTGCGGCAAAAGTACCATATTACAGCTCTTACTGCGCTTTTACGATACAGATAAAGGATCCATAAAAATCAATGATCATGATATTAAATCTTTATCTCTAAAAGATTTGCGACAAAATTTTTCTTATATAGCTCAAGATCCATTTATTTTTTCAGGAACTATTTTTGAAAATATAGCTTATAGCAATGATTCAATTTCAAAAAAAATGGTTCAGCAGTTAATTAATAGCACCAAAGCTCTACACTTTATAAATCAATTTCCACAAAAATTAGATAGTTTTGTTGGCGAAAAAGGTATTAAATTGTCTGGTGGAGAGAAGCAAAGAATAGCTATTGCTCGTGCAATTATAAAGAATTCACCAATCTTAATTCTTGACGAAGCAACTTCAGCTTTGGATAATAAAAATGAAAAATTAATTAATGATATTTTGCAAGATTTAGCCAAAGATAAAACTATTATAAAAATATCACATAAATTATCATCATCTACAAAATCAGATAAAATTATATATATAAAAAATGGAAAAATTGCCGAAATAGGTTCTCATCAAAATCTAATTAAGAATAATGGTTTATATAAAAAAATGTATGAACTTGAAACTATATGAATAACTTAACTGAGAATAAAATTATTAAAATTGCTAGCGAAAATGAGATGAAAATATTTGCTCAAAAACTAGCAAAAACTTGTAAAAAAGGTGATATTTTTGCTTTAAAAGGCAGTTTAGGGGTTGGTAAAAGTTTTTTTGCGCGCGCTTTCATCCAATCACTAACCTCTGATAAACAATCTATCCTCAGCCCAACATTTAATTTAGTTTATAATTACAATAGTATAAAAGGTAATATTTTTCACTTTGATCTTTACCGCTTAAAATCAGAAATTGAATTAGAAAATATTGGATTTTTTGATAATTTACAAGATTCAATATATCTTATAGAATGGCCAGAAATAGCAGAAAAGTTTTTGCCTTCACATCATACAATAACCATCGAAATCTCTGACAAAGAAAATGAACAGGCTAGAAAAATATCTATTAAGCCCAAATCCGTCATTAGAAAATGAGTTACTGTCACCATCTCTCAATATATCTAATACCATTTCCCATCTAAAAATAAACAATATGACAAAATATTTTTGAGATAAAAATGTAAAAAATGCAAGTCCTATGCTTATAGGACTTATGGCTTTTTGCAATTTTTAACCAAAAACTTGTCAAAAAAGGGGGGATGTCTTGTTTGTTTAATAATACTTAAGCTAACATTACGTGATATTTGTGAGTGTTTTTAGGAGACACAACGTCTCGCGGCTGAACCTATAGTTGGCATTTACGCGGAACCCTCCGAGACCAATTGTCGCCATTTCTTCGTAAAGATTGCAGGCCCGTCGGACTCGCCCTATGAAGGCGGCATGTTTGACATGGAACTTTTCCTTCCCGAAGAGTACCCCATGGTGGCCCCCAAGGTGCTCTTCAGAACTAAGATCTACCACCCCAATGTCGACAAACTTGGCCGTATCTGTCTCGATATTCTCAAAAACAAGTGGTCACCCGCTCTTTAAATTAAAGCTGTAAGTCGATTCACAGATATGCTTTAAACTTGAGTCATTCATTCATTCACTCATCTCTGACCCCTTATATTCGATATGATACAGGTGCTTTTGTCAATTTAAGCATTAATGTCTGCCCCAAATTGCGAAGATCCTCTTGACGAGGCTGTGGCAGATCACTGGAAATAGGACGAAAATGGCGCCATTGAAAAGGCGAAAGAATGGACAAGAAAGTTCGCAAACTGATTGAACAGGATCAAAAGCAAGGCACTGGGCTCTTCACCTAAAAACTCAAAAAAGCCTCTTGATAGCCTCCTTTCTTCCAAACACCAACCTCTAATCAACCCACCATCATGTCCAGGGTTAATATCTAAAGTAACCCCTGATCATGTCTATGGTATCGTTCTTGGCGCCATTTATTTGGCGCCATCAACTCCTTGGCATCAACATCTGCAAAAGATTCTG
>JALQXY010000164.1 GCA_023262945.1 Rickettsiales bacterium
TTCGTTATAGCACAGTTTTCCTTACCTGTATCCCGTTTTCCTTAGTTTTGGAAGAAAGAGTTCACTCACTTCTAGATTGCTTTGCTTCAGATCTCCGACACACTAAGGAAAAGCTTCCGGTCCGATCAAATTCATGTACAATGTTTTTTAGGTGGGAATTGATATATATAAGGCCTCTACAAATCAATCAATTTTGAATAATTTTTAGGCATTTTTATTTTTTAAATATTATAAATTGCTTGAAATTTAGTGATTTATGGATATCTTATACCAAATCCCATCTTTAAATAAAATTTTTTTAAAAATTTTTATCTCAAAAATATTTTGTTATAATTTTATTTAAAGATTGGATTCGGTATTATTGCAGTATCAATAAATTAATAAAATTAACAATTATTTATTAAATGAAGAATTCAGGAAAAAGTTTTATAATTTGGATTGTAATTTTTGTAATTGTCTTAACTGTAGGTAATATTTTAAATGATGGATCCAATTTAGGTGGTCAGAAAATTATCTTTAGTGATTTTCTTAAAAATGTTGAATCTAGGCAAGTTAAAAAAGTTTACATCAAGGGTGACAATCTTAATGGTATCAATAATGATGGTTCTAAATTTTTTACTCATTTACCAAATTATCCCAATTTGATTGAAAAGTTAGGTGATAGCAATGTTGAAATTGAAGCTATGCCCCTAATCTCAAAATCAGAAAGGGTAATAGCAGGAATTTTAGGTTGGTTGCCTTTTGTATTGATGATTGGTTTATGGATTTATATGGCTAGAGGTGCCTCTGGCGGTAAAGGAGGGGCTTTTAGCTTTGGCAAATCGAAGGCTAGACTACTTCAAGAAAATAAAAACAAAGTAACCTTCTCTGATGTTGCTGGTATCGATGAGGCTAGGCAAGAACTTAGTGAAATAGTTGATTTTCTAAAGAATTCACAAAAATATATACAGCTGGGTGCTAAAATACCACGAGGCTGTTTATTGATTGGATCTCCAGGTACTGGTAAAACATTGCTAGCTCGTGCTATTGCTGGAGAGGCTGAGGTGCCGTTTTTTTCAATTTCTGGTTCAGATTTTGTAGAAATGTTTGTTGGTGTCGGTGCTAGTCGTGTTAGGGATATGTTTGCTCAAGCCAAAAAAAGTGCACCTTGTATAATATTTATTGATGAAATTGATGCCGTAGGTCGTCATCGTGGCAGTGGTGTTGGAGGAGGTAATGATGAAAGGGAGCAAACTCTTAACCAGCTTTTGGTTGAAATGGATGGTTTTTCAGAAAATGAAGGAGTTGTTATTATAGCAGCTACAAATCGCCCTGATGTTTTGGATCGTGCCTTACTTCGTCCAGGTAGATTTGATCGTCAAGTTACAGTTCCAAATCCTGATGTTACTGGTCGTGAGCAAATATTAAAAGTTCATCTTAAAAAAATTGCTGGCGCTGCCGATATTGATGCTAAAATAATTGCTCGCGGCACTCCTGGCTTTGCTGGTGCCGAATTAGCTAATTTAATAAATGAAGGTGCTTTGATTGCTGCGCGTAAAGATCAAAAAATGGTTACTATGCAAAATTTAGAAGATGCTAAAGATAAGATATTAATGGGTTCTGAACGCAAATCAATGGTAATGCAACAATCAGAGCGCGAATTGACAGCATATCATGAAGCTGGTCATGCTATTGCTGCTATTAATTGCAAAAATTCAGATCCTATTCATAAGGCCACTATAATACCCCGTGGTCGTGCCTTGGGGTTAGTTATGCGTTTGCCAGAGAATGATCGTCTTTCGGTATCTAGAGCTAAGCTTGAAGATGATTTAATGGTGGCAATGGGCGGTAGAGTTGCGGAAGAATTAATTTTCGGTTATGACAAAGTAACTACTGGAGCTTCTTCTGATATTCAGCAAGCTACTAATATAGCGCGTGCAATGGTTACAAAATGGGGTTTATGTGACAAAGTGGGCGTGATTGACTATAGTGATGACGAATCAAAGCCTTATTCAAGCAGTAAAGTATTTTCAGAAGAAACTGGTAAATTAATTGATGCTGAAGTTAAGAATATAATTGATTCAGCTTTAAAAAAGACTAAAGATTTATTAACAAAAAAGAAAAAAGATTTAAAAACTTTAGCACAAAATCTTTTAATTTACGAAACTTTAACTGGTAAAGAAATATTAGATATTCTAGATGGTAAAGAAATTCGTAATAATAAATCTAAAGACAATAAAACTAATAATAGTAAAACAAAGAGTAATAAATCTGATGAAGATGTTTTTACTCCTAAAATTAGCGACAATTAAATATGCAATTTAAAACAAAAACAAAAGAAATCATAAAAGCTTTAGCAATAGTTAATGGCGCTGTCGAAAAGCGCAATACTATACCAATACTACAAAATATTAAAATTTTAGTAGAAGATAACAAGCTATCTTTATTCGCTACGGATATGGATATTATGATTAACTCTACTATCAATTGCAAATCTATTGTCAATGGATCAACCACTATACCAGCGCAAATATTTTTTGATATTATTCGTAAAATTCCTGATGATATAGAGATTAATGCTAAACAAGAAAATGACAAAATTCTTACCATTGAATATAATGATGCTAAATACAATCTTCCATGTATTGCAACTAGCGAATTTCCTAATTTAGAAGAGGGCAATATTGAGGAAGAGATTGAAGTTAATGGTAAAGATTTAGCTAAAATGATAGATAAAACTCGTTTTGCTATTTCAAATGACGAAACGCGATATTATCTTAATGGGCTTTACTTGCATATTCAAAAAAATGATGGAAAAAGTCGACTTTGCAGCGTTGCTACCGATGGGCATCGTTTAGCTTTATCTTTTATTGAATTTAATAAATTTAAAAATCCATTTGGTATTATATTGCCCAAAAAATCAGTTAATGAAATTAGAAAAATAATAGATGGAGTTGAGAATGTTAAAATAGCTATTTCATCAGTAAAAATAAAAGTTACTGCTAATAATAATATTATGATTTCTAAATTAATTGACGGTGAATTTCCTGATTATAGCAAGATTTTACCTAAAAATAATGATAAAATCATTACTATTAATAAAAAGAAATTTTTCGAATGTGTTGATCGCGTTTCAACTGTAGCAAATGACAAGCATAAATCAATTAAACTAACAATAGAAAATAACAAAATAGATTTTGAAGTTAGTACCAATGACGGTTCCTTTGCTCATGAAGTTTTATTTATTGAATATCAAGGTGAAAAGATAGTCACTGGATTTAATTCGCTTTATCTTAAAGACGTTATTGCGCAAATTGACAATGAGAATTTAATAATGAAGATCAAAGACGGCAATCTTCCTGCTCTTGTTGAACCCGAAGGTAAAGATTGTGAATTTGTTGTAATGCCTATTAGAATATAATATTTTGTCTTTTATATCTAAGATAATAGTCACTAATTTTCGTAACTTTTTAACTAAAAAGATTAGTTTTGAAAAGCAAATGATATTGCTATATGGTGCTAATGGTGTTGGTAAAACTAATATTCTTGAAGCTTTAACTCTTATCGGCAAAGGATCATCAATTCGTAAAGCTGATTATGAAGAAATGATTTTGTGTGATATTGACCAAAAAATGCAGGATCAGTTTGTTGTGTATGGTGAGATTTCTAACCATTATTTTATCGAAAAAATTGCAACTTCTTATAATCATCTCAACAAAAAAAGAATTTTGCAAATAAATGGGGAAGATCTTGCTAATAAAAGACAAAATGATGTTAAGAATCATTTGTTAAATTTTATAATTCTAACGCCACAATTAGAACAACTTTTTATTTCTGGCAAATCTACGCGTCGTGATTATCTTGATAAAATAGTCTGCGATATTGATTCAAATCACAATTTACGAATTAATAACTATCAAAAGCTTTTAAAAGAAAGATTGTTAGTTTTGCAAAAATATAAATTTAGCAACAATAAAACTTCTCAAGAAAAATGGCTTGATATTATTGAAAATCAAATTGTAGAAAATGGTGTAGCTATTGCTAGTGCAAGAGTTGAAAGTTTGGATTTTTTTAATAAAGCTATTTTAACATTTGCTTCAAATTTTCCCAAGCCAAGATTGCAAGTTATTGGTGAGATTGAAAATTTAATTTCCACTAAATCATCAGTAGAAATTGAAGAGATTTATAAAGAAACTCTTAAAGAAAATCGCGAAGATGATTTAAATAGTTTTAAGACTAAATTTGGCGTTCATCGCTGTGATTTTGATGCTATTTTTACTGAAAAAAATGCCTCAGCTCAAAGATCTTCAACTGGTGAGCAAAAATCAATTATGATTGGCATAACATTAGCTCGTGCTAAAATTTCTTATAATTATAAAAATCAACCAACAATACTTATATTTGATGAAATAGTTTCTCATTTAGATGAGAAGAAAAAAAATGATTTATTTGCTGAGATTAAAGATATCAAATTGCAATCCTTCTTTAGCGCTACTGATAAAAACTTATTACCTAAAAATTATATAAACGATAAATCTCTGCAATCTATAAAAATATGAAAATCTTAATAATTGGCTGTGGTGCTATTGGATCCTACTATGGTGCAAAATTAGAGCAGGGCGGAGCTAAGATAACTACTATTTTGCGATCTAATTTTGATCAAGCAAAAACTCAAGGTATAAATATTAAAAGCTTAGATGGTAATTATATTTTTAGGCCACAAATAATTAGCGACTATAGTCAATATAAAGAAGATGCCGATTATATTTTAATTTGCACCAAAGTTTTGCCGCAAATTAATATAATAGAATCTTTGAAATTAGTGATTAAAAAAAACACAGCGATAATATTGATACAAAATGGTTTATACATAGAAAATGATTTGGTAAATAATTTTCCTGACAATGAAATTATTCGAGGTCTTGCTTTTATCTGTGTCAGTAAATTATCTCCAACATTGGTCGATCATCAAGATTATGGTCGATTGGTTATTGGCAAATACCCTTCAGGTCAAAGTGTAAAAGTTGCAGAAATAGCTAAAATATGGCAAAATTCAGGATTGGAATGTCAAATTAGTGACGATATAAAGCAAGAATCATGGAAAAAGCTAATTTGGAACGCTCCTTTTAATCCTATATCTGTTTTATCAAATGGTGCAAATACCAAAGATTTATTAAGCAATAAATATAGTCGCCAACTAATAATCAATGTTATGAAAGATGTTATTAAGTTAGCTAATATTGATGGCTGTAATTTTAATCAAGAAGTAATAGATAAATTTATCAGCTACACCGAAGCCATGAAGCCTTATAAAACTAGCATGCTTCTTGATTTTGAAAATAAACGAGATTTAGAAATAGAGGCAATTCTTGGTAATACAGTTAGATTTGCTAAGCAGCATAATATTGATACATCTTATTTAAATGCTATATATGGAATGATAACTCTTTTTGTGAGATAAAAATCTTTTTAGAGTAAACCCTAATCAACTTTGTGTAGGCGGAATTGTAGAGGTCTTTTTCAAATAAAAATACAATTATTTTATTGTAATATGTGTAAAATTAAGGATAAGATTTGATTAATCTATATAACAATAATAAATATTCCCAAATCATCTGCTTTTTTGATAAGCTCTTTTTTTTGCAGGATTAGGGTTGATTTTGCCTCAATGGCAATTCCTTTAATTTGTGATTTGTGGCAATTTTCAATCGTTTGAAGGCCAATTGCAGGCAAGTCAGCTTTACGACTCTGATTAGTTTTTTTGAGTTTTACCAATACAGCTGAATTTTTGTAAGAAGAGTCTAATCTAGCTAATTCTTTAATCATGGCATCAGTGCCAGCAACTCCTTCAACCATAATTATTTGTTTTTGCGCCACAATAACCGATTGCCCAACATCAAACTTAGAAAATTTTTTGATAGCTTTAGTGCCAATTTTGATATTCTCGAGATCATCTTTATTTGGTTTATTTAAAGTCAGGACCCCTTTTTGCTTTATTTGGCAATCTATTATTTGATCTATTGTAAGAATTTTAATATTTCTTTTCTCAAAAAAATTGATAACCGTTCTTAAAACCGCATCGTCACCAAGAATTTTATTGGCCAATATCTTGCCTAGAAGTTTCCTTCCTGTTTTGTCAAATTTTAATTGTGAAAAATTAGGTTTATTTACAGCGCCAGCAAAAACTATATTTTTAATATCGTGTTTTGACATGTTATCAAGCAATTTTTCAACTTCGCCATATTCAAAAGAAATTGGATTAAATTCTTGATAGCTATTTTCATATTGCTCTGATTTTAGCAAAAATATAGTAAATTTAAGATCTTGTTTCTGCAGTTCCTTGATTAATAGTTGCGGCAAAATACCACGACCAGCAATTATTGCGATATTACCTTTTATCATTAACCTTGATTATTAAGATTTGAGCCGCCATCAACATATAATATTTCTCCATTAACAAATTTATTGGTTAAAAGATAATTCACAGCTTGCACTATGTTAACGGGGCTGGCCTCATATTGCAATGGATTATTTTTGTGACTATATGGATGATTATCAATCGGCGGTAATATAATACCAGGAGCGATAGCATTGCTACGAATATTTGGAGAAAGTTCTAGCGCTAGCATTTGAGTTAAATTAGCAAGAGATTTTTTGCTTAATGTATAATAAAAATACTTACTATCGAAGCGAGTAATATTTTTATCAACCATATTAATGATTTGAGCATCAATGGTTTTTCTGCTAGCTATTTGTTTGGCAAAAGTTTGACCTAAAATAATGGGCGAAGTTAAATGAATATTTTGATTTTTCTCAAATTTGGTAAGAAAATCATCTTGAATAAAACTATTTTGTTCAAAAATTGAGGCATTATTGATCAAAAGATTCCAATCCAGAAAATTGCTCGCCATATAGTTGGCAAGCTTCTGAGTTTGGCGAATATCGCATAAATCGCATTTATAAGTATGACATTTTTTTTGAAAAAGATTTTCAACTTCTATTGCAAGTTTTTCAGCATCTTTAGATGAATTATTATAGCTTATAACTATATTATAACCATTTTTTGCAAGATAAAGAGCGATTTCTCGACCAATCCTTTTAGCACCGCCGGTTATCAATGCTGTTTTTGTTTTATTATATTCTTGCATAAATTTAAGTAGTTTGATTTTTAGATGAAATTGAGAATTTATTTAGCACAATATTTGCAGGGGTCTATCTGCAAAATTAACGCTTTATATTTAAGCCTAAATCCTTCAATAGAAAATTAATTTATTTAATTTTAAAGTAATATTTTTAGGTGGAAATTGGTATAATAACAATTCCCATCTAAAAATAAACAATATGACAAAATATTTTTTGAGATAAAAATTGTAAAAAATGCAAGTCCTATACCTATATGACTTAAGGCTTTTTCAATTTTTAGCCAAAAAATAAAATCAGATTGTTCATTTTTAGATGGGAATAGGTACAATGCGCTCGTAGCTCAGCTGGATAGAGCATCTGACTTCGGATCAGAGGGCCGAGGGTTCGAATCCTTCCGAGTGCGCCACTCTTTGATGATTAAAGATTAATAGCCGAAAAACCAGCCTGTAATTATATAATTTAGCAATAAAATGGAAATGGACGAAGCAACAACGGCGTTAGTGGTTGCAATGCCCACGCCTTCTGCGCCTCTATTTGAGTTATAGCCAAAATAACAGCCCATAGCGGCTATTATGAAGCCAAAAAAAGATGCTTTTACCAATCCAGAAACAACATCGATTATTTCAAGAAATTTTATAGTATTATTAATGTAGGGACCAGGAGAGAACCCTAAACTATGAACGCTAACCAAATAACCTCCCATAATACCAATTATATCGGCAATAATAACCAATATAGGCAAAGAGATAACTGCGGCAATTATACGAGGTGCTATTAAATATTTAAAGGGATTGATTGATAATGTTTTTAAGGCATCAATCTGCTCGGTAACGCGCATAGTGCCAATCTCGGCAGCCATTGAAGCGCCAACTCGGCCAGCCACCATTAATCCAGCAAGAACCGGCCCTAGTTCACGAGTGATTGATAGCACTACAACTGTAGCAATTGTACTTTCAGCGTTAAAGCGTGAAAATCCAGAATAACTTTGCAAAGCTAGCACTGCTCCGGAAAAAATTGCCGTAAGCCCTATAACTGGTAAAGAAAAATAACCTATTCTTAATAGTTGAATAAATATTAAGCGCGGATAAAAAGGCGGCAAAAAGCAATGCTTTATTGAGCGAGCAATAAAAATACTGATTTTACCCAATTTGGCTAAGTTGATAAGGGTAAAATTTCCAATATGTTCCAATGTGCCAATTGTTGCTGAAATTATATTTTTCATATAAGGGTATGCATAGTTTTAATGCCATTTTAACTTGAAAATGGATAATTTATCAATGGATAATTTATCAAAATATTTTTCAGATTAAAATGGTATAATGTCAAATCCAATTAAAAAGGAGACGCCATATTATACCAATTCCCACCTAAAAAATATATATAAAATCTAAACAATCTGACTTTATCTTTTTGGCTAAAAATTGCAAAAAGCCTTAAGCCCTATAGGTATAGGTAAGCTGCGTACCAAGGCCGCTTAGAAGGCCAGGCAGAAAGTCATAAGTTTGCTGATAGGTGAGTTCGAAACCTTTCAGCGTTCCACTCGTGTTATCGTCAGGACCAT
>JALQXY010000036.1 GCA_023262945.1 Rickettsiales bacterium
TTAATATTTAACCTAATCCCGTCAAAAAAATAATTTATATGATCATCTCATATTAGTATTAGCTATAATTTAATGATCTAAATCAACTTTCTCTTGACGGATTTGGGTTTAAAACTTACCTTGATATATTTTAATAATGTTATCCAACATATTTAACGCTTCTTTACGAGGTCGTTGAAAAGTATTGCGACCAATTATAGATCCGTTAGCACCACCTTTATATATTTGACGAATTTCATCATAAACCTCAGCTTCACTTTTAGCGCCCCCACCAGAGAAAACAACGATTCTACGCCCGTTAAAAGATGACTTCATTACATGAGATATTCTTTTTTGTAAATCATCTACTGGAATTTTTAACTTATCATAAACTTTAATTGCTTCAAGATTTTCTAAAGCTTGAGTTGGAGGCTTAACTTTAATAATATGAGCACCCAATAAGGCTGCCATATGAGCAGCATAAGCACAAATATCAATAGCAGTTTCACCAATTTTAGAAATCTCACCGCCACGAGGATAAGACCAAATAACTACTGCCAAGCCACAGGATTTGGCTTCTTCTGCCATTTCACGAATTTCTTCAAACATATCAAATGCCGCATCAGAACCAGGATATATAGTAAAACCAATAGCACTACAACCAAGTCTTAAAGCATCCTGCACTGATGCGGTAGTAGCTTGATGTGGAGCGGTACCGCCATCAAACAATGAATTTGAAGAATTAACTTTAAGAATTGTTGGTATAGCACCTGCAAAACTATCAGCACCAGCTTCAATCATACCCAAAGGGGCAGCGTAAGCGTTGAGTCCAGCATCTATTGCTAATTGAAAATGATAATGAGGGTCATAAGCCGCTTCATTAACAGCAAAACTTCTGTCTGGACCATGCTCAAATCCTTGGTCAACTGGCAAAATAATCATTTTTCCACTACCACCTAATCTGCCATGCATCAAAATGCGAGCAAGATTTGATTTTGTTCCTGGATTATCACTTTCATAATTTGCGAGTATTTTTTTTACTTTTACTGATACTTTCATTGTTCGAGTTAATTAAAGATTAAACTTCAAAAAATTGTTAAAAAAATCGTCTCATTTGTTAATTTTACCTAAATTTGATTATTTTAGTGCAATTTTTATACTTATTAAGCATACAATAATTAAAGTAATCAACTTTCTATTGACGAATTTGGGATAAATAAATGATTATTTAGCTCTGAAAAGTTGCTTATTTGAAAACAATTCTTAAAATTCAAAACCATTGCAGTTAAAAGGCAACTAGTTTATTAAATTTATAAACTTTAATGCAAATAATGCAAAAAGAAATGCAAAAAGAGTTAGAAAAAAACATCGTTATTAATAAAATAAAAGAGCTTTATCAAATAACAAACGATCAAATATCAAGTCTTGAAAAGTTTGTTAATTCTATTTTGCAACAAAATCTAAAATATAACTTCATTGGCAGGTCAACTATTGACGATATCTGGCAACGACACATATTAGATTGTGCACAACTTGTTAAGTTTATCGAAGATAAAAATAAAAAATTTGCTGATTTTGGCAGTGGATGCGGTCTTCCTGGTATAGTTTTATCAATATTGGGACTAAAAGAAATTCATCTCATTGAAAAATCATATCGTAAATCAGAGTTTCTAAGGCAAGCTAAACATTTATCATCAAATTACATTTTTGTTCGTCAAGCCAAACTCGAAGAAATTGACAAAATTAAATTTGATTGCATAACTTCTAGAGCATTGGCTCCTTTACCAAGATTGTTAGATTATGCTTTAAAATTCTTAAAAAAAGATGGATATTGCTTATTTTTAAAAGGCAAAAATCTATCACAAGAAATAGATAATAGTAAAAATATCTACAATTTTGAGTTTGAAAAATTTACTAGCATCACTTCACCTCAAAGCAATATTATAAAAATAAAAAATATTACAAAATTATGATAATCGGCATTCCAAAAGAAATTAAAAATCATGAATATCGTGTTGGCGCCACACCAAAAGGTGTTGCTGAAATGATTAAAAATGGTCATCAAGTTTTAATTGAAAAAAATGCTGGATTAGAAATAGATTTTACTAACGAACAATATCAAGCAAGCGGTGCAAAAATAATTGATAGTGCAAAGCAAATTTATCAAGATAGCACTATGATATTAAAGGTTAAAGAGCCTCAAGCTATAGAATGCGAAATGATCAAGAAAAACCAGATCATCTTCTCTTACCTGCATCTAGCTGCTGAAAGAGAATTAACTCAAAATCTTATCAAATCAGGATGTAGCGCCATTGCCTTTGAAACTATAACAGATAATAACAATTCTTTGCCATTGCTAGCACCAATGAGTGAAGTTGCTGGTAAAATCTCAATTCAGGCCGGCGCTAAAGCATTAGAAAAGTCACAAGGTGGTCGCGGTATTTTGTTAGGCGGAGTTCCTGGAGTTGGCCGAGCTCATATTTTAATTTTAGGCGGCGGAGTAGCGGGAACAAATGCCGCCAAGGTGGCCATTGGCATGGGAGCTCATGTTACAATCCTTGATAAATCATTGGCTAGAATTCGCTATTTATGCGATATTTTTGGCAATGATGCTGAAATATTATACTCTAATCAACAAAACATTACTGATGCTATCCAAAAAAGTGATTTAATTATTGGTGCAGTTCTGGTGGCTGGATCTTCTGCGCCCAAATTAATAAATAAAGATGATCTTAAGCTTATGAAAAAAGGTGCTGTTTTGGTGGATATAGCAATTGACCAAGGTGGATGCTTTGCCACCAGTAAACCAACTAGCCATAGTCAACCAACTTTTATTGTTGATGGGATTGTTCATTATTGTGTTACTAATATGCCTGGGGCGGTTCCTCGCACTTCAACTCAAGCACTTGAAAATTCAACCCTACCTTTTACCATTGAAATTGCCAATAAAGGTCTTGAAAAAGCTCTAGCTGAAAATCACCATTTAAAAAATGGCCTTAATATTCATCAAGGAAAGATAACCCATGCAGCGGTTGCTCAATCATTAAATTTATGAACCTCCCCTCAACTAGCGAATTTATCAAAAAATATCAACTTGATGCAAAAAAGTCATTAGGACAAAATTTTATTTTAGATAAAAATTTTACCGATAAAATAGTTAAATCAGCTGGCGATTTAAATGATCAATATATTCTTGAGATTGGTCCTGGCCCTGGTAGTTTAACTAGATCTATTTTAGATCATGATATTAAAAAGCTAATTGTTGTCGAGAAAGATCAAAGATGTCTTAATATTTTACAAGAAATCAAGCAATTCCATTCAAAGCTAGAAATTATTGCCCAAGACGCTTTAGATATTAACGAAGCAGATCTTTTTAAAGAAAATAAATTTAAAATTATCGCAAATCTGCCTTACAATATTGCTACTATATTGATTTTTAAATGGCTTAGAATTTTGCAAAATATTACATCAATGACTCTAATGGTGCAAAAAGAAGTAGCTCAAAGAATAACGGCAAAAGTTGGTGATAAAAATTATGGACGATTGTCGGTAATGATTAACTATTTATGCCATAGTAAAATAAATTTTATTGTTAGCAATTCCGTATTCAAGCCACGGCCAAAAGTTATGTCAGCAATTATTGAGTTAAAGCCAAAGGTTAACGAAATAAATTTGGCAGAGTTTAAAAGACTAGAAAATATAACAGCTATAGCATTTAATCAGAGGCGCAAAATGCTGAAAAAATCTCTACAAAGATCATTTAAAGAACCATCACTAATATTAGAAAAACTCAATATAGATGACAAATTGCGCCCTGAAGATTTAACAATTGAACAATTTGTAAAAATTGCCAATTATCGTGAATAAAATTCTGTAATAAGATTTGGCTGCATTTCGATAGCGTAAGGTACTTCAGCAAATGTTGGTTTTTCAACAACTTTTACTGAGTAGTTATCTTTATCTAATGCAAGATAGGTTGGGACATCTCTTTCTAGTTTATCCAAAGACTCTATTGTCATTGGCACTTTTCTTGATTTATCACGGATCTCAACTATATCACCAATTTTTAGAGTATATGAAGCAATATTAACTGTTTTACCGTTAACTTTTACATGTTTATGGTTAACAAATTGTCTTGCAGCAAAAACAGTTGGTACAAAATTGGCACGATAAACCACAGAATCAAGGCGAAGCTCAAGCAAGGATACAAAGTTTTCACTGACATCACCTTTCATTTTTGAAGCTTGAACAAAGATATTGCGGAATTGTTTTTCTGAAATATTACCGTAAGAAAATTTCATTCTTTGTTTAGCTTTAAGCTGAGTTCCAAAGTCACTATTTCTCATTTTTGATGCAGCACCGTGCTGACCTGGTCTATAATTTCTTTTATTATAAGAGTCGTTAGCTTGACCCCACAAGCTGCCGCCTAGTTTGCGACTAAGCTTTTTCTTGGCACTAAATCTTTTTGACATTATTTGATAATTATTTTGATTAACATTTGTTTTTGAGTATATTATCAAAAAAGCTTTTGCAAGCTAAATCAATAAAATTGCTCAAAAAGGTTTCTAAAAAATAAACTTTCTTAGAAAGAAAATCACGCAATAGCTTATAAATTAGGTTTCTACCATTTTGACTTGAAAATGGATAATTTATCAAAATCTTTTTTAAGATAAAATAAATCATAAACCCTATTTACCATAACAATAAAATATAATATATGATTTATGCAAGATAAATCTAACTATGCATTATAAAAACCCATGCAAATCATAAATTAATAGCCTTCTTGATAGCTATCAAATAGTTTTAAAATTTTAATAACAAAGAAATTGCTAAAATTTGACAGCTATGCAAGAGGCCCGATGAATTTAAATCCAAAATCCCATCTAAAAATAAACAATATAACAAAATATTTTTAAGGTAAAAACTTTTAAAAAATGCAAGTCCTATGCCTATAGGACTTAAGG
>JALQXY010000101.1 GCA_023262945.1 Rickettsiales bacterium
TGACAAAATATTTTTTGAGATAAAAATTGCAAAAAATGCAAGTCCTATAACTATAGAACTTGGGCTTTTTATAGCTTTTTATAATTTTTAGTTAAAAAGATAAAGTCAGATTGTTTAGTTTTTATATGTTTTTTAGGTAGGAATTGGTATTATAACAAAGTTCAATTAAATTCAAAAGATTTTTGAGATTAAAATTAAAAAATGAAAGCTGTATATTTTGATCAATTTTAATAACTTTGATGGTTGTTAAAATCATCAAATCAGCATTTATCAGATTAATTAATAATCAATTAATCCATCGAATCGACAATCATTTTAAGTCAAAAAGATAGGAATTTAATCGCTTATTTTAACTGCTTTAAAGATGAAATTTAGTATTATATATCAGGGCTAATTTTGCTAAAATATTCATCTAATCTTTGTTTGTTAAATACTAATTTCTTTTTATAATTTTTAATAAAGTTTCTTGCTTCATCTAAGTTGTGAGGATCTCCAACTTGTATAATGCCAACCATAGACATCACACTATGATTGGAGCATTCATAAACATATATTCCTTCGTGATTAAGAGTGATTGTAATTTTTTTGTCATTATCGCCTTTCCAGTTTTTAGCTCCTTTGGGCACAAAAACCGATCTAGAATTGTGACCAAAATCAACTGGAATAAACGATATTTCATCTCCAGGATTTACCTTTATAAATCCTGGATTGAAAATCATGTTCTCTTTATTATAACTATTGAGCATTTTGATTTGGTGAGTTTTAGCAAGTGAAATATTTGGAGTTAGTATAAATAAAGCTAAAAGTATAATTTTTTGCAAATTTTTAACAAAATAGCTCATATTTTACTTTTATAATTAGCTAATACCAATTCCCATCTAAAAATGAACAATATGACAAAATATTTTTGAGATAAAAATTGTAAAAAATGCAAGTCTTATACCTATAAGACTTAAGGCTTTTTGCAATTTTTAGCCAAAAAGATAAAGTCAGATTGTTTAGTTTTTACATATGTTTTTAGCTGGGAATTGGTATTATACCAATTCCCATCTAAAAATGAACAATATGACAAAATATTTTTGAGATAA
>JALQXY010000125.1 GCA_023262945.1 Rickettsiales bacterium
AAAAAATATTTTGTCATATTGTTTATTTTTAGATGGGAATTGGTATAATTAATTATGATAATTAGTATTATATCAAATTTAAAAATTAACTCAAGAGATTGATTATGTTATTACTTAATGATCGTAAAATAATTGAAATATCGGGACAAGATCGTTATAAATTTTTACAAGGATTGATAACTAACGATATATATAAAAGTAGGTCTGATAATTTAATTTATAGCGCCATGCTAAACGCTAAAGGGCGTTTTTTATATGATTTTTTTATTTTTAGTGATGAGTCAAAAATATATCTTGATTGCTATCAATTAAGAGTTGATGAAATTATTGCTAAATTAAAGCTTTATAAATTAAGATCTAAAATTGATATTGTTAGAAATGATAAAATGCTAGTCGCTTTTATTGAAAAAGATTTAGAATGCAATTTATCAGCTAAATTTTTTGCAGAGTTTTTTGATCCAAGATGTAAAGATTTAGGAAAAAGAGTTTATTTTATAAAAAATGAAGCTACTAAAGAAAAATATATTTCTGATCAATCGCAATATCATAAATTAAGAATTAATAATAAGATTGCTGAAGGAGAATATGATTTAACATATGAAAAATCTCTAATTCTTGAATTTGCTTTTGATGATTTAAATGCTGTAAATTATGATAAAGGCTGCTATGTTGGTCAAGAATTGACGGCAAGAACTCATCATTTAGGACAAATTAGAAAAAAGATATATATTATAGAAATTGCTAATATATCACAAATTTTTTCTGAAAAAGAAATAAAAAAAGTTGCAAATCAAACAAATTTGTTAAAAAACTCAGAACTTATTTATAATAATAATGTAGCTGGCATTATTTTATCATCTATTATTGAAGAAGATAAGATAATAGCTTTGGCTTTAATTAAAGATTTAGAAGGAAAATTTGACAATAATTTGTTATCTTTAACTTTTAAAGAACATCCTGTAAAATTTCGATAATTAAAAATGCAAATTTATCTTCCTATTGCTGAAATTCCAATAAATGTAATTGTTATTTTGGTTTTTGGTTTAATGACTGGTTTCATTGCTGGTATGTTTGGTATTGGCGGGGGTTTTTTAGCCACCCCTTTGTTAATTTTTGTTGGCATTCCTCCAGCCATTGCAGTGGCTACTTCTACAAATCAAATTATCGCTTCTTCAACATCTGGCTTGTTGGTTCATTTGAGGCGAGGTAATGTTGATATAAAGATGGGATCTATTTTGGCCATAGGTGGATTTTTTGGTTCATTTATCGGTATATATATATTTAAAATTTTGCAGAAAATTGGTCAAATTGATATTACAGTATCAATAATTTATGTTGTTTTTTTGGGTACTATTGGCTTTACTATGATGATTAATAGTGTTAAAGACTTACTAGAAAGAAAATATCAAGTTACCTGGGAAAAAAGAAAAGACTCAATTTTTACAAAATGGATCAATAAAGCTAAAGATTTGCCCTATCAAGTTGAATTTCCTAAATCAAAAGTAACGGTCAGCATTTTTGTGCCGATAGTTTTGAGTGTTTTTATTGGTATTTTAGTGGCTTTAATGGGTATAGGTGGTGGTTTTTTGATGATTCCAGCTATGATTTCTATTTTAAAGATGCGTCCAGGTGTTATAACTGGTACCTCTTTATTTCAAATAATATTTATTGCAGCAAATGCCACCTTTTTACAAGCTCTAAATAACAATTTAGATATTGTTTTGGCTGCTTTAATGATTCTTACTTCTGCTATTGGTTCTCAAATTGGCACTAAAGCTAGTTATAAAATCGACACTGATAGATTGCGCTCTTTTTTAGCGTTATTAATTCTAATAGTTTGTTTAAAAATGTTGATTACTTTATTTGCCGAACCAGCAAACTTATACTCTATTGAACTTATAAAGTGATGATTAAAAAGTTTTATAAAATATCGATATTCTTTTTTTCAATATTATTATGTTCCATGTTTTTTGCTAAAAATTCATGGTCAGATTCGATAATATCTGGTATCTCAACTAATGAAATTGAAATTGACACCAGTTTTAAAGGGGCAAAAATTCTATTATTTGGCGCCAAAGGATATACCGGCAATATAGTTGTTGCGGTTCGCGGGCCAAGAAAGGATTTTATTTTAACTAAGAAAAAGAGATTATTTGGTATATGGTATAATGGCAAAAGAGTAAATTTAGATAAAGCATATAGCTATTATTCGTTATTTTCTACTTTCTCTGATCAAGAGTTACCAGAAAGATTATTATCAGACTTAAAACTTGGCAAAAATAACTTAGAATTTAACTTTAGTCGTAATGTTTTAGATGATGATAAAGAAGGTTTTCGTTTACATTTTCTTAGTGAATTATCTAAAGACAAACTTTATGCTATAGATGCTAGAAAGGTAAATTTCTTGAATGACACCTTATTTAAGGTAATGCTTGAATTTCCTAAAAATATATCACGAGGCACTTATTCAGTTGATATTTATCTTATTGATGATGATTCATTGATATCTTTTCAGTCAATACCGATATATGTTAATCAAGTTGGAGTAAGTGCTAAAATTCTTGATTTTGCTCACCAACAATCATTGCTTTATGCTATTATTGCGGTTTTTATTGCTCTTTTTGTAGGTTGGTTTACCAATTTATGTTTTGTTAAGTTTTTTGGTAAATAGTGCTAAAGAGACTTTTCCATTCAATATTTACTATATCATTCTTTACAGCTGTTTCACGCATTTTTGGCTTTATTAGAGATATATTAATTGCCCGCTATCTTGGTGTTAGCACGATGTCTGATATTTTTTTTGCCGCTTTTAGATTGCCTAATTTTTTTCGTCGTATTTTTGCTGAAGGTGCCTTTAATTCAGCTTTTGTACCAATTTTTGTAGCTAAAAATAGTAAAAATAAAAAATCAGCTCAGAATTTTGTCTGTGATGTTTTTTCTTTGTTGCTTTATATTGTGTTTACCTTCGTTTTGATATTGCAGATCTTTATGCCTTTCGTGATGCGGATATTTTTCCCTGGTTTTTATGAAGATAATATTAAATTTGATATATTGGTTAATATGTCGCGAATTACTATTTTTTACTTAGTTTTTATTTCTCTAGTTTCTTTAATGTCTGGAATACTTAACTCCTTATCTAAGTTTGCTATTCCTTCTTCAGCACCAATAATTCTTAATTTAACTCTTATATTTGCTTTATTTTATATCTCATCAATAACGCCTAATTATGCTTATGCTTTATCTTGGGGCGTTTTCTTAGCGGGTATTTTACAATTTTTATGGATATTTTCTTTTACAATAAAAGCTGGTTTTCTTCTTTATCCTAAAATACCAAAAATCAATCACGACATCAAAAACTTTTTTCGTAAATTATTGCCAGCAATAATAGGGGCTAATGTTATGCAGATTAATCTCTTGATCGATTCAATTTTTGCTAGTTTAACTTTTGGTTCTTTGTCTTATTTATATTATGCTGATCGTGTTAATCAATTGCCTTTAGCTTTAATTGGAATTGCTATTGGAGTAGTTTTATTGCCCAAATTATCATATTTAATTAAGCAAAAAAAAGATGAAGAAGCTTTAAATTTACAGAATTTGGCTATAAAAATAGGCTTTTTATTGGTGATGCCTGCTAGTTTTGGTTTGATGTTATTATCTTATGATATAATTCATGTTTTATTTGAGCGTGGCAATTTTACTAATCTTGAAACAATTAATGTTGCTAAAGCACTTAGTCTTTATGCTCTGGCTTTACCAGCATATGTTATGGTCAAGATTTTAGAGCCATCATTTTTTGCCAGAGGTAATACTAAAACGCCAATGAAAATAGCTTTAATATGCTTATCGATAAATGTTATTGCTAATATTTTATTTTATAATTTATCTTTTGGTTTTTATGGTATCATTATCGCTTCAATTATTGCTTCTTATTTTAATTTAATACTTATTTTACGAAAATTAATCTTAAAAAAATATTTTCAATTTAAGGATTTTAATATTAAAACTCTTTTTAAGTTAGTTGTACCGCCTCTGTTAATGCTATTCTCATTATTATTAATTAATAACACATCTCTTCTAAAAAATTATCTTAATCCGCAATTATTATTATTATTTGAAATAATTTTTAGCATAACATCATATATATTATATCTATATATTTTTGGTTTTTATAATTATCTAAAAAAGCTTCTATAACATAGATTACTTATAATATCAATTCCCATCTAAAAATGAACAATATGACAAAATATTTTTTAAGATAAAAATTGTAAAAAATGCAAGTCCTATACCTATAGGGCTTAAGGCTTTTTACAACTTTTAGCCAAAAAGATAAA
>JALQXY010000013.1 GCA_023262945.1 Rickettsiales bacterium
AAAAAGACAAAGAATTTAATCGCTTATTTTTAACTTCTTTAAAGATGAAATTTGATACTATTATCTTTTGCATATAATTTTAGAATTTATGAATTTTATGAGCTCCGATAGACATGATATATTGTATGGTTAAACCGCTATCTTTTTTACCAGGCATTAAATTTTGGTTTTCATATTCAATTCTAATTCTAGAAAACTCAGAATTAGTATAATCAACCATTATTGTATTGCTTGATGGATTATGACCCTTGCTATTAATTGATGCCTCATCAAAATTAGCAACATCTCTTGCTTTGCTACCATATAATTTTGAGTAACGATATCCCAGGCGCCATTTAGGTAAAAATTTATAAACCACCTCAGTATAAAAACCAGATTGACTTGATTTAAAGTTATCCGATTCTTCAACATTATCATTAGCAAAAAGACTATAATTACCATCTTCGTGACGATTGAAATATTCACTTTGTATGATAAGTTCATTTTTCCCAGAGTTCATAATTGGCGAGAAACTATATTTAAAATCGGCAATAAATAAATTACTTTCCCCAGCAAATGACAACTCTTCGATAATTCCATTGTGATTATGAGAATATTTTCGACCATCATCTCCAGTAGACACTTTTAGATATGATAATCCTGTTTTAATTTCACCATAAGGTAATTCGCCGCCAAATTTTAAAAAAGCTGATTGCACAGGAATGCCACTTGAAGACCTACCCCCGGCAGGAAAATTATTTCCAGAGAATGCCGCTAAACCAATTTCACTATAAAAATTAACTGGCAATAGCCAAGAGATTTGAGCGCCATCATCAAAATAATGATTACCAAGAAAAGCTTGAAACGCTATCGGTCTATTTGAAAAGTTATCAGTATGAAGATGCTTATTATTAAGATAACCAATATCGGCTAAAAATCGTCCAAATTTAATATTAAATCCATATGGAAGGCTTGTGGTTTCAGCATTCAAGACTTCAATTTCAACCTTATCCTCGCCCTCATCGTCAAGAAAAATAATATTTGAATCGATCTTAAAAAGATTATCAACATCGGCAGTCATACTTAATTCTGACTCATAAAAAGAAAAGCCTTGCTTTGCTGAATGTAAATGGCTTGGACTTTGAAAACCAGCTAAAGAAAAATCTTCATTATTGGTAGATGAGCGATAAAATTTGCCATTTATCAATAGGCCAATTTGCGGATTAAATCTGTTATCGGTTAATATGTTTTTTATATTACCTTGCCGACTAATATTTTGTTCTAATTTATCGATCCTTTGTTTTAAAGAGCTTAATTCTTGGTTAATTTCTTGAGCATTGGCAAAGTTGCATATTTTAAAAGTTAAAAGTACATGAATAAATAAATAAAAAAAAGTAAGTTTTGCTTTAGAGGTAGCGTTGGAAACTATATTTGGCATAGGATATATTTTTATAATTAATAAATTCTCATTTATGAAATTGTTTAATGATGATTAATACCAATTCTCATCTAAAAATGAACAATATGACAAAATATTTTTGAGATAAAAATTGTAAAAAATGCAATCCCTATAATACCAAAGTCCATCTTTATTTAATTCGTTTAAAGATGAATTTTGGTATAGCAGAACTTAAGGCTTTTTGCAATTTTTAGCCAAAAAGATAAAGTCAGATTGTTTAGTTTTTATATGTTTTTTAGATGGGAATTGGTATAATTATAAAAAATATGGGGGAGCTCTTGATAAATAATACTCTTTGTCAGAATTTTTAATAAAAAATTTAAAGTGCGGATAGGTAATTTTTGCAACAATTATTAAAATCAAGAAATACAAACAATCAAGCAAAGCGTATTTCTTTAGTTTGCTAATATTTAATATTGAGCAATTTTCATCGCTAAAATCATGCTTTTTATTTTCTTTGGATTGGCAAATAACAAAATTATCAATTTGCGCTTTCCAAGAAATATTATGACTTTCAACCCTATGTAAAGTATTATGATGAGATAAGGCTATATTTGATGATATAAATATAGCTACTAATAATATCGCTATGCCGCTGATAAAGATATGCCTATTTTTTGATATCTTGTTTAATAAAAATGTAATTGAGGATTTCTTGTTCACAAATTTGGTTTTACTTTGGCTCAATGTCAAATTCTTCTATTTTGTTTATATTGACGGATTTTTTACTGTCAATTCCTAATTCTGATATCTTCTCAATAGAAGAGTGAATTCCGCGATTCAAGCTTTTGGTTATTTTATCATGATAACTAAGGGCTTTATTTAGTGATTTTCCTAGATCGCCGCAATCTTTAAAAATAACAGAAATCTTATCAAGCAACTTTTTAACTTCTATTTTAAGAATTTCGATATTTTTTTCTTGCTTTATTCGATCTATAACTATTCTGGCCTGAGATAAAAGATTAACTAGCCCAATTGGCGAAGTGACAATTATACCTTTTTCCATAGCTTTTTGCTCAAAATCTGGCTCAATTTGTCGTAAGGTATCAAGCATTTTTTCGGTTTGTAAAAACATAATCATCATAATTTTATAGTTAGAAGACTTTTTGTTAAAAAGATCTTCAAATAATAATTTAGCATAATCTTTTTTACAGAGCGATTCCAGATGCTTGCGAAAGGAATCTTTAATTTTATTTAGGATTTCTTTTTCTTTTATTCTATCTTTCTCGTTTCTTGCAGTTTCTAAATCAAGAAAATGTGACGAAGATTTGCTATCGACGATAACAACCTGATCATTAGGAAAAAATAAAATTGCATCAGGTCTTTTACCTTCATTGTTAGAGCTATAATTAAAATTTGAGAAATGTGATTGCAAAATATAGTCGCCTAAGCTTTGTAAATTTGACTTTTCTTTAAGTCCTGAATTTTTAAGGATATTTTCTAAAGTAATTTCTGCTGCCCTTCCAGAGCCGCCAGGATTTAATAAAGCTTGTTTGGTTAATTCGATAGAATGAGAAGATTTTTCAATTTGATCATTAAGAGATGCGACCTTGACAGTTACATTCTCAAAATTCTGAAATAGCTCTTGCGTTATTTTTTTTATATTAATTTCTTGTATTTGACTAATTTTATTTTGCTGTTCATGAGATTTTTTAATAATTTCTTCTGAAATTTTATGAATAATTAGCTCTTTATCTATGCTCCATTGCTGCTTATCTTTTTCTAAATTTACTTTTTCTTGCTGAAGTAATTGATTTTTGGTTTCATAAGTAAAAATTTGTTTTTGCAAAATGTCATTTTTTTCCAAAAGATCATTTTTTTCTAGCTTGATTTGTTGTAATTCTTGAATAGAATACGCAAGATCGCTGGCGATT
Organism: Rickettsiales bacterium; assembly: GCA_023262945.1. GTDB lineage: Bacteria > Pseudomonadota > Alphaproteobacteria > Rickettsiales > UBA1997 > UBA1997. Next base: position 3,313 of record JALQXY010000013.1, read on the forward strand.
TTTATCTTTCTATTTCTTTCTTTATATAGTAAAATAGTCATCAAAGTAAAACATAAGCTAAAAGTTGTAATAAAAGTTAATGCAATTGTTACCATTGTAATTTTGTTAATTATTAATAAATCTTAACCCATATCCTATAATTAAATTAAATTAATTAAAAGATGATAAAACAAATTTCACAAATGAAAAAAGATCAAACTGAAAATCAAAATCCTACATCGCAAATTTTTTACACTCTTCCTTTAAGAGATTTGGTGATTTTTCCTAATATGACATCAGCAATTTTGGTTGGTCGCGAAAAATCATTAAACTCTATCCAAGAAGCTCGTAAATCAAATTTACCAATTTTTGTAGTAACACAAATTGACCCCGAATTTAGCAATTTTGATGAAAATACCATATATAAAATTGGAACTTTATGCAATATTACAGAAGTTGTTAAAACATCTGATGGTACTTTAAAAATAATCTTGCAAGGCCTTCTTCGTGCAAAAGTTAAAAAAATTGTCGAATCAAAACACGCTTTTTGTTGCGAAACTGAAGTTTTCCTTGATCATCCATTGCCAAATAAAGATGATATTGCAAAAAATAGCCAAGTTATAAGCCTTATTAAAGCTTGTATTGAGAATTTTACAAAATACGCCGCTTATGATAAAAAGATAACAGATAAAATTATTACATCAATTCCTAGTATCTCCTCTCCATTTGAAATTATTTATTTGATAGTTTCTCATGTTGGTGGCTCTATTTCTAAGCGTCAAGAAATATTAGAAGAAAGCGATTTAGTCAAAAAGCTTTACAAAACGCTAGAATTGGTTAAAAGCGAATTAGAGATTTTTAAAACTGAAGAAAGAATAAATAAAACCATTCAAGAAAAATTTGTTAAAAATCAAAAAGACATATATCTAGCAGAGCAGCTAAAAAATATTAAAAAAGAGTTAGGGCAAGATGATGATAATGAAATTGAAGAATTAGAAAATAAGCTTAAAAAACTCAATTTGCCAAAAGATGTAGCTCAGAAATGTCAATCAGAAGTCAAGAAATTGACAAAAATGAACCCGTACTCTGCAGAGTCTGGAGTAATAAGAAACTATCTAGAATGGATTTGTAATTTACCTTGGTCAAAAAAAGATCGACTTAATTCCGATATTACAAAAGCAGAAGAAATTTTAAATAAAAATCACTATGCCTTAGATAAGATAAAAGATCGTATAATTGAATTTATCGCAGTACAAATCAAAAACAAAAATTCTCGAGGGCCAATTTTATGTCTAGTTGGTGCTCCTGGCGTTGGTAAAACATCTTTAGCAAAATCAATTGCCGAATCTTTAAAGCGTCAATATGTTAAGCTATCTTTAGGAGGGGTTCGTGATGAATCAGAAATAAGGGGTCATCGTCGTACTTATATCGGATCAATGCCAGGACGTATTATTCAATCCATTCGCAAAGCTAAAGCTTGCAATCCATTAATATTGCTAGATGAAATTGATAAAATGGCCAGCGATTTTCGTGGCGATCCTGCCGCTGCATTATTAGAGGTTTTAGACCCTGAGCAAAATGCATCATTTTGTGATCATTATCTCGAAGTTGATTATGATTTGTCTAGTGTTATGTTTGTAGCAACCGCTAACAGTGTTGCCAATATTCCAATTCCATTGCGTGATCGTATGGAAATTATCAGACTTTCAGGATATACTGAAAATGAAAAATTGAATATAGCTAAAAATCATTTATTATCAAAACAAATCAAAGAAAACGGCCTTAAAAACACAGAATTTGCCATTAGTGATGAGGCTATTTTAGAAATAATAAGAAGATACACTTTTGAAGCTGGAGTAAGAAATCTTGATCGTGAATTAGCAAAATTAGCGCGTAAAGCAACAACTGAAATAGTTACTAAAAAAAACAAATCAACAAAAATCACTAAAAATAATCTAAGAAAATATTTAGGTTCTGAGAAATTCAATTTTGGTAAAATTAAAGATCAAGATGCAGTGGGAGTAGTTACTGGATTGGCTTATACCGAATATGGAGGAGATTTACTCAACATTGAAGCTCTTAAATTTGAAGGAAATGGCAAAATTCAAATAACCGGGCAATTGGGTGATGTGATGAAGGAATCAGCTCAGGCGGCTTTTAGCTTTGCACGCTCAATGGCTAAAGATCTGAATATTGAGGCCAAAAAATTTAATAAATATGATTTTCATATTCACGTTCCAGAAGGAGCCACCCCTAAAGATGGACCATCAGCTGGGGTTGCTATGTGCATAGCTTTATTTTCAGCGTTATCAGGCAAGAAAATTAAAAAAGAAATTGCCATGACAGGAGAAATAACATTAACTGGCAAGGTTTTGCAAATAGGTGGCTTAAAAGAAAAATTACTTGCAGCTTTACGCGGCAATATTAAAACTGTATTGATTCCCGAATCTAACGAGAAGGATTTGATAGAAATGCCAAAAGAAGTATTAAATAATTTACAAATCAAAACCATCAAAACCGCCGAAGAGGCAATAAAAGAATGTTTAAAATAATTAATGCAAAATAACTCCAATATAATACTAGCAACTATTTTATCGGCCATTGTTCTTGTCGGTTGGACTTGGTTTTTTGAAATGCCTCGCATTGAAAAACAGCAAAAATTGCAAAAACAGCAAATACAACAAACACAATTGCAGCAAAAAATCGTATCTGATTTAGATAATAAAGAAGTAATATCTAGTAACAAAACCCTGTCGGCACCAGATCAAGAAAGATTCGTTGCTGAATTAGAGCTTGATCGTGATGAAATAATTAAAAAATCACAAAAATTACGCATTTCTATTGATAATGATAAATTATCAGGATCAATAAACTTAGTTGGCGCCAAATTTGATGATTTACTACTTAAAAAATATCACAAAACTATCAAAAATAAAAAAAATGTTGTTCTTTTTTCACCAATAAAAACAAAAGAAAGATATTTTTCTGATTTTGGCTGGATTAGCTCTGATCAAAATATTGACCTTCCTAAGCCAAATACTGTATGGTATAGCAATCAATCAAGCCTAACAATCGATCAGCCAATTGAATTATTATGGATTAATAAAGATAATATAGAATTTGTTATCCAAATCAATCTTGATGAGAATTACCTCTTTCATGTAAAGCAATTGGTACGAAATAAATCAGATAATGACATAACTTTAGCTCCATATGGTAGAGTTAATAGATCGATGACTGATTTAAAGCAGGCAAATTACATATTGCATGAAGGTCCAATAGGTGTTTTTAATGGAATTTTAGAAGAAGTAAGCTATGGCAGCCTAAAAAAAGACAGAAATATCACGCTCAAGAGTGAAAATGGCGGCTGGCTTGGGATCACTGATAAATACTGGATCAGCACCATAATACCTGATCAAAAAATATCCTATAATGCAAATTTTGATTACAATTTTGCCAAAGGTCGAGAGCTTTTTAACGTCGAATATATTGGTCAAGAATTTTTAGTAAAATCGGGCAATGAAATAAGTTTTAACAGTAAGCTTTACGCTGGCGCCAAAGAAATAAAATTGCTAGATCAATATTCTAAAGATTATAATATCATTCTATTTGATCGAGCCGTTGATTTTGGTTGGTTTTATTTCTTAACCAAGCCATTCTTTTTTATGATTCAGTTTTTTAATAAAATTTTAGGTAATTTTGGTTTGGCAATTTTGGCCATGACCATTGTTATCAAGATGGCCCTTTTTCCTATGGCTAATAAATCTTATATTGCCATTGCTCGTATCAAAAAATTACAACCAAAAATTGATGAAATTCGTAAAAAACATAAAGATGATAGAATGGTAATGAATCGCGAGATAATGGATATGTATAAAAGAGAAAAGGTTAATCCAGCCTCTGGCTGCCTTCCTGCTATAATTCAAATTCCTATATTTTTTGCTCTTTATAAGGTTCTTTTTGTTACAATTGATATGCGTCATGCTCCTTTTTTTGGCTGGATAAAAGATCTATCAGCTTCTGACCCTACTTCAATTTTTAACTTATTTGGATTATTGCCTTTTGAGGTTTCAGTCTTCTTTAGCCTTGGTGCTTGGCCTCTTATAATGGGCGCCACTATGATTATTCAACAAAAATTAAATCCAACAGTAGCCGATCCAACTCAAGCCAAAATATTAAAATGGATGCCTTATGTATTCACTATAATCTTAGCAACCTTTCCGGCTGGTTTAGTTATTTATTGGGCATGGAGTAATCTATTATCAATTTTGCAGCAATGGTTAATTGTTAAAAAGTTCAATAAAAATTAATAGATCTAAAAAGCGACGCATTCCCCGAGCTAAAAATCGTCTTCGAGTGAAAACGAGAAAAGCGATTTGAACTTGTAACAAATTATACCAATTCCCATCTAAAAATAAACAATATGACAAAATATTTTTTGAGATAAAAATTTTTAAAAAATGAAGCTGTATATCCATACAGCTGAAGCTTTTTAGAGATTTTTAGCCAAAAAGATAAAGTCAGATTGTTTAGTTTTTATATATGTTTTTTAGGTGGGAATTGGTATAAGTTAATATAAAAATTATTGTTACTAAAAATAATAAAATGAAAAACAATATATATACAGAAGATGGTGTTAATTTTATATC
>JALQXY010000082.1 GCA_023262945.1 Rickettsiales bacterium
GATTTGTTATCTTCTAAAGATTTGTTATCTTCTAAAGATTTGTTATCTTCTAAAGATTTGTTATCTTCTAAAGATTTGTTATCTTCTAAAGATTTGTTATCTTCTAAAGATTTGTTATCTTCTATAAGATTTTCTTCTTTAGTTGCAAGATTTTCTTTAATATTACATATAACTTCATTAAATTCAACAACTCCAGTTTTAGAATAGCCTTTATAATCAAGTTCAGCCTGACAATATCTGCCATCAGACATTTCAACATTAATTACATCGTCATTAAATGAATAAATTTGAAAATAACCATCTTCATCACTAAAAGATTCTTCCAAAGAGCTTTTGATTGAACCCTCGACATATCCTCCGTCAGCCAAAACTAATCTTCCTATGGCAATTAAAGATTGCCTAGCTTTCCATGTCATAACCACGACATTTCCAGGAAATAAAGTAGCTGTATTGCTGGATTTATCAAGACTTACCAATGATTCACCAGTTGAAGATAGATTAATATTATGAGTTGCAAATGAAGATCGTGGTAAAAGGGTTGTAGAGTCAACTTTAACATTATTATATTTTGAGCCGCCACCGATATTAAATCTAGCATTGCTATCTTTTGATCCTTCTATTTTAGCAATTATAGCAGCATCACGACCTTCAGCACCACCAAAAGCAAAGTCAAAATTGTTTGAAGCTAAAGAAAATTTATAGCTAGCATTGTGTTTTGTTGAATCTTTGTCATGGTTAATATTCCAAATTAATCCACCAAATTTACTAGCATAATCAAATGAAATAGATTCGGTTTTTTCAGCTCCATCATATCCATGTCTTCCTGAAATTATTAACTTATCTTTTAATATATCCTTATCATCCCAAGATATACTTAAATTATTACTAAATGGATGTTTGCCTTTTTCATCGTGAGGGGGATTGCCTTTTTGATTCTTAAATTCTTTGGTAGAATTATTAGATAATGACCAATTATCTTTGTTGTAACTTGCTCTAAAATTTATTCTATAATTAATGTCTTTTTCTGTTTTTCTAACGTTAAAATCAAAATTAATTTTAAAATCACCTTTATTGAATATTAATTTACTATATGAAGGACCATAATTATAGCGATATTTACCTTTTGAAATGCCAGTTCTATTGCTAGAGAATCTGATATTACCAAAATTATTTGGTAAATTAATATTACCTCCAAGAGATATTGAAGAAGCGTTGGCAGAAACTACATTGTAAGAAGCATCTTCATTTTTTACATCAAGATCAGGATTACCTTGTATAGTTTTTTTAAAGTTAAAATTAACGTTAAATCGACCATTAAAAAAACTAGTATCTGCGTCAAGAGATACAGAGCGATCTTTTTCGGTGGTTATTAAATATTGATTTGATATATTGTATCTATTTGATTCAAAATCTATTATCGCTTCAGCTGCGCTTTCAAATCTATTTCCTACTATATTTGTAGTTACACCAAAATAATCGTTAAATCTAAATCCACCACCAATTCGCGCAATTGGTATTGAAGACATTTCTGCAATTCTTTGATTCGGTTCTTGCTCAGATCTTTTTAAGAATCCAATATCCGCATAATAAAAAGGTTCACCTGTAACGGCTATTTTTGCACTTTTAGTAAAAAAATGATTTTCTTCTCTTTTACCGCGACCATCAATAATAACTATTTTTATATCATAAGATCCGTTAGGTAAAGATGAAGTATCTAATATTTGATGACCAGCGCCATAATAACTTTGGCTATATAATTTATCATTTTTATAAATTTTTATTTCGCTATAATAGGGTAGGTAGATCTCGATTTTTTTACTATGAACCATTCCCTTTTCTTTTCTTGCTTCAAAAAATCTTTTAACGCTTGCACCAAAAAATGAAGCTCCAGAAATAGTTTGTAAATTCTGCATTGAATTAAAGCCAAGACTAAATTCGTTATCTTTGTAATATGCTTTACTTATTAATGAATTAATTGTTAATAAAGAATTGCGAGAATAATTATAGCTAGATTCTATATTTATATTTTTATAAGAAACATAATTTGTTGCGTTAACGCTATAATCTATAACGCTTTCAGGTCTATTATCGCGGTTTAACATAGTACTAAAATTACTAATAGTAGATACACCTTTTTGAGTGGATTCTAGGTATTTATGATTATGAGGATCTGGCTTTTTAATATAGTTAGCATTGATGACTATATCAACTCGATATTGACTTGGAGTGTAAACAATAGCGGCAATGTCGGTTTCAACATTATTGCAATCAACTGATCTTTCTTCTTTTTCAAAACAGCTAAGATGGACATTGGTATCAAGATTATTGCTTAAGGCATTAATTATTTGCTCCTTATTTAAAAGATTGTCTATTTTATTTATAATATCTCGAGGATTATCTAAAATAAGAGTATCACCTGTAATTGTAGCAAAAAAATCACCAATTTTTTCGCCACTAAAAAATATATTTATTAAAGTATTAATATTATCTTGAAAATCTTCAAAACCTTCTGGAGCTGATTCGTCAAGCTTAATTTCGGCTTTTAAAGTATTTTTAAATTGCTTTTTTTGTTTTGTTGGCTCTTGTATTAAATTATCAGCTTCCTTCAATAAATAAGATATATCCATATCTTCTAACTCTTCTGATATTTCATCGGTTAAAAATTTTAGCTGATCTGAACTTTTTTTTATGTAATCTGCAATTCCAACATCGTTAATTAACAAGGCGGTATCGAAATCAAAATCTTCTATCTCATCATATAATTGCTCTAATTCTTTCTGCTCTTGATGGTAAAAATATATTTCATCAAGAAACTGATCTAAATATTCATAATTAATTTTGGATATTTGTTTTCTTGGTTCAAATTTTGTGTAATTATAAGGATAATTATTAATTAAATAATCAAAATAGCTAATTTTATCCAAATTAAGAAGAGGATCTTTTTTGTCTTTAAGATAAATATCTATGCTATCTGTTTTTAAAGAATTATTTTTGATATTGTTATTGAAGTTAAAAAATAAGAGGCTGCTGGCTATAATTATTAAAATTAATAGTTCAGCTGGCCTCATTGATCATTATACTTAAAATGTTTTTATTTCATCTTTGCCGTTGACGTCAAATGTAACATCAACTTCATTATCATAAGGCAAATCAAATTCTTTGATATTTCCAGCATATAGCCTTGTTCCTGGTACTTCCTTGCATTTATCCGAATCTTTAAGTGCTCCCGAAGGGCATTGCCTTATTTCTTTTATCACAGTATTTGTGTTGCCAGTATTTTTTAATTTTAATTTCTTGCCATCTCTATTGCCATCAATAATCGGCAAAGGATTTGCTGGTCTAACCATGACCAAAGTTTCATATGCTATTAAAACTTTTACAGCTTGTTTTGCTGAACTACTAACTTTACCAATTACCGGCTCAACTTTAACACGAAATATCTTATCTTCTTTTAGATTCTTTAACAACGATACGAAGCGAATATTTTGTTGACCCTCGTAAGGTATAACAAGTTTTTGTGGGGATACAATTAAAGATTGAGTTTGACCTTTCTGAGTTGCTACTCTTTTTTCTTTGTCAGTTCCTGGATTTAAAACTTCAAAAACAGAAACCTTAACATAAGCCTTTTTGCCATCATTATTACCATTATAAACCGGTACATCAATAAATTTTGTTTTATCATCTTTAAAATCAACAATTATTGAGCCTAAAGAAATTTTAGATGCAAAAGCTGATTGAAAAGATGATTGAATAGAAAATATTGCAAAAAATAATATTATAGATGTTTTTTTAAGATTCATTTTTATATAGGTTCAATTGTTATTATTAATATTCCAAAATAATTGCCAGGATTTGCTTTCATTAAGTCCTGAAGACGAAACAAAACTTCTAACCTGGCACTTAAATTTTGACCATTATTGCAATTATTATTCTCAATTTGTGATGTCGTGGTTAAAACCTCTGATAATCTATTGGATATAAGTTGTATTTTTTCTGTATTGCTATATGGATTATCATTCCAATAAACCAAATAAGGCAATGATATATTATCATCTTGCTTATTAAGAGAAAAATCATATCCAGAGTTACTTCCTACAGCTTTTACTCTATAATAACCACTAGATGAAAAAGCGCAAACATCATCAATTAAAGCTAGGTCATTTTGTTCGCCGCGCCACCTTGCTGGATAAGGATTATCCAGCTCACTTATTCTAACTTGACCAACATCTTGAGCTGTAGCTTTATTAATGATATTGCCAAAAGATCTAAAATTGATATTTAGCGAGCTAATGACAACAAAAATAATAATAAATAAAATATAATCAATTATTTTCATCATTCTGGAGAAATAGCAACTATTAGACTACCTTGATAATCTGATCCTAATGATTTTTCTAAATCATTACTTTTAAATTTTATAGTTATTTTGGCATTATTTGCTCCATTGCAATCAAAGTAATCCTTATTGGCATTTTCGGATAATAGTGGTTGATTTGGGTTTAATAAAATTGGTATTTCAGAATTTATTTGGTCACTCCAATATAATTCATATTCTATATTGCGAGTTCCATCACTAACTTCAAAATTGCCATTAGACCCAGTTCCATAGGCTAAAATATTATATCTACCATTAGAATTATTGCTATATACGCATACTAAATCATCTTGCTTCATATCGTTACTTTTATCCCAATTAATGAAATAGAAGTCATTAAGGCCTGAAATTTTTATTAAATCGGTGATTTCTAGATTTATTTCAATCTGACCTTGCGATTCTACATCGCTAGTAACTCCTTGCTGTTCAGCAAATGAATATTTGCAAAAGGCTATAACAATAAAAAATGTAAATAATATTTTTTTTAACAAATTTTAGTAAAATTAAATTTTTATCTTAAAAATATTCTGTTGAAAGTTAAATTAAAGACGAGGTTTGATATAAAAATATCAATAAAATTGTTAAATTTTATTTTAAGATAATAGTTATAGATAGATAGATAAAATCAAATTTAAATTAATAAATTTTGATTTTGTTTCTATAAAATTCTATTCTAAAGAAATAGATAATGTAAGAGATCCATAATACTCTCCAGCAACAGCATTTGCTAAATTTTCTTTGCTAAATTCAACAATTAATCGCGCATTATAACCACCGTTGCATGTAAAACTTTGATTGTCAGCTCCGCTTTGATTTGATAAAACTTGCCCTGGTTGCATAATTTGCTTCCCAATATCACTATTTTCATCATTCCAATATACGTTAAAAGGTATAAAATTGTTTGAATTACTTATATTATCTGATATAACTACAAATTGTTCATTGTTAATATTAAAACTAGAGCTGATTGCAGAAATTTGATATTTTGAGCTGGTTGAATATATACAAATCTCATCTTCATTAATTAAATTTTCTTGGCTATTCCAATCGCCAAAGTTAATATCATCGATACCAATTATATTAACAGCCTCTTCTAAAGTAAGGTATACTTCAGATTGCCCTACAGAATTTTGACCTAATGTGCCATCAATTGCAGCATAAACATTTATTGGTAAATAAAAATTAATCATTATCACTGTGATATAAATTGTTTTTAGTTTTATATTAAAAGACATGTTTAATTTATTTATTATTATAACGCTGCAAACCTTTTATATAAAGGCTTTACAGCTTTTTCTTTGTTTTTTTTAGAGATTATTTTCTAAAAAAATATCAAAAAATCATCAGAAATTGAGTTTGTTATCAAATAAATTATATAATATTTAATACTCTATTCCTTTCTGGGCATACTTCCAAGAGATTTTATAATATGAAAATAATATCTTAAAAAATATTGATTATTGAAAAAAGCCTCATTTTGTGCTATAATAGTTTTAGGCGAAATTTTTAAATCGCTAATAAAATTCAAATCTCTTATTAATTAAATTATTTTGTTTATGAAAATGAAAAAAATTCTTTCAACTGTTGCTGCAGTTAGTTTGGTTATTTCTTCTAATGCCTCTTTTGCGGCTACAAATGGTTCATTAAGTGATCCAAATGGTGATTCTATAGGTACTAAAGATATCACTGTATTTGTTAAGTCTCGTGTTAAAATCACTGGTTTTGATGATTTTGAAGTTGCCGATTGGAAAATAGGTGATGGTGATGTTAACGAAAGTGACGCAGTTTGTATATATGCCAACAGTGCTGCTGGTTATAATGTAACTGCTGCTTCTAGTGGTGATGGTTTTAATTTAAGATCTAGTGATAATGTGCATGATCTTCCTTATAGCTTAGCATGGTTTGACGGAACTAGCGCTATATCTTTATCTCATGGAGTAGCAACTACTAATAACTTTACTAACTATTCAAGAACAAGTGCTGATTGTGATGGTGGTACAAACTCTGAGCTTAGATTAAGCATATTAGCTACAGACTTACAAGCTGCACCTGGGGTTGATAGTGCTTATATTGATACAGTTACTATAACAATCTCTCCAGCTTAGTTTTATATCATTTCTTACCTTTAAGATGAGAAATGATGATATTATTTAGATATCCACACTATAAATCATTATAGAAATCCCGCTCAAAAAGAGCGGGATTTTTTTTATTTTAGACCAAAATAAATAATCTTACCTATACCAATTACCATCTAAAAATAAACAATATGACAAAATATTTTTTGATTTAAAAACTTGAGGTATCTAGATACTTCAGCGTTTTTAAATCAAATCTAAAAACAAGAGTATTTAATTTATGGAAATAGTATAAGGCTTTTTGTAATTTTTAGCCAAAAATATGAAGTTATAATTTTATTTTTTAAAATCTTTTAAAGACTGGATTTAGTATAATTATCCACCAATTAACTGATATTTAGTATATTCCTGCTGGAGTTGAATCTGTTTCACTGTCGTAATAAAAATCATTATTTTTTTCTTTATTGTCTATACTAACCTCCTCACCGTCTCGTAAAATATTGTCGTTAAGCTTAAACGCTTCGAAAAATATATTTTCTCTTGGTGTTTGTGTAGTTGCTAACATGCCCGTGGTTTTGTCTATTTTCATAAATTTTACAGAACTAGGAATACGAAAAGGGGTTGAAGGCCTATCTTTTAAAGCATTTTTCATAAAATCAATAAATATAGGCAATGCCACTGAAGAGCCAGTTTCTTTATCACCAAGACTTTTAGGATTATCAAAGCCAATATAGGTTGCAGCTACTAAATCTGGAGAGAATCCTACAAACCATGAATCATATGAATTATTAGTGGTGCCAGTTTTGCCACCAATGATTTTTCCAACTTTTCTAGCGCGCATCGAAGTTCCTCTTTCTATAACGCCTTGTAACATGTAGGTTATCTGATAAGCAGTAGCTGGATCGATAATTGTTTCTTTAGCATCTTCTAAAAATGGCACTGGAATATCTTTTATACTTTTATATTTATCAATATTTACTTGACAGTGATCGCAATTTCTATTATCTCGCTTATAAATTATCTTACCATTGCGATCTTGGATTTTCTCAATCATTTCTGGCGTTACCCTTTTGCCGCCATTAGCAATCATTGAGTATGCTGTAACTAATCTTAGTAAACTGGTTTCACTAGAACCTAATACAAGAGAATAAATCTCTTTAGGATTATCATTTACACCAAATTTTTTTATAGTATCAACTACCTTATCAAGCCCAACTTGTTGAGCCATCCTTACGGTTGTAACATTTCGTGACTCTTCAAGCCCAGTACGTAAAGTAGTGGGACCGTAAAATTTGCCCGAATAGTTAGTTGGTTTATATGGAGGTAAATCAGGGCCTTGATCAAGGGATATCTCTTCGTCAATAATAACAGATGCTGGAGTAAAGCCATTTTCTAAAGCAGCTATATATCCCAATGTTTTCATGGTTGAACCAGTTTGTCTATAAGCTTGAGTTGCTCTATTAAATTGATTTTTAGCATCAATATAGCCACCTGACATTGCTAATATCTTGCCAGTATGCGGATCCATAGCAAGAAAGGAGCCGTTAATCTCAGGAATTTGTCTTAAGAAAAAAGAGCGAGAATATTTTGTAAAATCTTTATAATCTATATTCACTTCATCAATTACAATATCTTTCATTACTAAATGACTCTTATCTTCTTCGACTAAAATAATATCACCAATATCTAATACTTCGCTTGCTTTATTCGGAGTTTTGCCAGTATTATTAATATCGATATATTTTCTTGCCCATTTAAGATTTTCTAGAGTTATAAATCCTAATTTATACTGACTAGTAGCTATAAATGCTTTATCATTCTCAATCTTTAATACAACTGCTTTATCTAAATTTTGCCTATATTCTTTCTCAGTGTTAAATTGATTGAGCTCATTTTGCCAATTTTTGATATTTTTTATTTTACCCAAAGCTCCGCGATAACCATGACGCATATCATAACTTTCTATACCTTTTTGCAAAGCATTTTGTGCTATTTTCTGAAGATTTGGATTAAGAGTTGTTTTTACTGAAATACCATTCTCAAAAACATCATCGGAACCATACATTTTTGTGAGCGTTTTTTTAACATCATCAGCAAAGAAATGAGCTTGAGTTATATCAAAATCCTCTTCATCAGAAATTATAATTGGCCTATCTTTTGCAGCATTACCTTCTACTGCATTAATAAAACCTTCTTCAATCATTCTTGATATAACCCAGTCGCGTCTTATTTTGGCCTTTTCCATGTTTTTTCTTGGATCAAGTCTAGAGGGAGCTTTAGGTAATGTCGCTAATAATGCTATCTCTTCAATTTCCAATTCTGAAACTGACTTTCCGAAATAAACTTGCGAAGCCGCCGCTATTCCATAAGCTCCAGAGCCAAGATATATTTGATTAAGATACAATTCCAAAACCTGCTCTTTGGTAAAATGACGCGTCATTCTGATAGCTAAAATTGCTTCTTTTATCTTTCTATCAATGGTGCGATCACTCGTTAATAAAAAATTCTTTACTACTTGTTGCGTTATAGTGGAAGCTCCACCAAATCTAGAATCACCATTTACAGATGAAAATAAATTTTGTACGGCAGTTCTAATTATAGCTTTAACATCAATGCCAGAATGATTATAAAAATTAGCATCTTCCGCAGCCAAAAAGGCATTAATAACATTTTTTGGAATTAGATGAATAGGAATAAATATTCTTTTTTCTTTAGAAAACTCAGTTATTAAACTATCGTCCGCCGCATAAATGCGTGTTGTTATCATTGGCCTGTAATCTTTGAGCTGTTGATAGTTTGGTAAATCTTTGCTGTAATGCTTAAAAAGTAAAAAAATGACAACGACAATTGAAATGGTAAAAATTATAGCGCAAAAAAAAGTAATTTTAAGGAATCTTTTCATTAATTGATAAATAATATTCAGAAGGGTTTTTTGACCTCTAAATTGTCAAAATTAATCAACCATATGGCAAAATATTTTTGCGATAAAATAGTAGAAAATAAAAGCTGCAACTCAAACAGCTTAAGAAGAACCCTATAAATAAACTAATTTCGAAGCATTTTTAGAAATTTTTATTTTTTAAATTTTAGCACATAGATATACATGAATTTAAAAAATCAAAATTAGTTGATTTACAGGGGTCTTTTAAGTTAAAAGGTTTCGATAAAATTTTTAAACTTTCATTATAAAGCTTTTATTTTCTTTTTTTAACCTAAAAAATCAATCAAAAATGAATTTTGTTATAAGTAGTTTAAAAATCAATTATACAAAGCTCTTAATAATTAGATTTGTAAAATTATATCGAATACAATTTTAATTGAATTTGATACAGCTAATATACACCATATTTATCAAAATATTGATCTATCGCCTTAACTAAAGCCTTAACAACTTTGCGCTTGTAAAAATAGCTATTAAGTTTCTTCTCTTCATTGTAATTTGTAAGATATCCTAATTCAACTAAAACTGAAATCATATCTGGAGCCGTTAAAACTAAAAAACCAGCAAAGCGATGAGCATTTTTTAAAATATTAATATTAGAATTTTGCATTGAGTTAACAGAAAATTTAGCAAAGCGTGCTGAATTATTCATGCTTTTACGTTGCGACATAGCAATCATAACATTAACGATATCTTGACTAGTGTCTGAAAAATTAACACCATTAATTATATCAGCTCTATTTTCTTTGCTGGCTAACATTTCAGCCTGTTTATCTGATGACTTTTCTGAAAGAGTGTAAATAGAAAACCCCGAAGTTCTTTTATCGCTTATGGCATTAGCATGAATTGATATAAATAAATTAGCTTTCTTTTGGCGCGCTATTTCAACTCTTTCTTTTAGAGATATAAATTTATCGCTATTGCGCGTCATATAAATTTGATAGCGATTAGTTGCCTTTAGCTGGCGATATAATTCTTTTGAATATGATAATGTGATATTTTTTTCTTTAATTCTTAAATATTTTCCTATAGTTCCAGGATCTTTTCCGCCATGACCAGCATCAATAATTATTATAGGTTTATTATTTTTTTTAGATTTGCTAGATTCATCTTCAAAGATAATTTCAGAAATAACGCTTGATTCCTGATCAAATTTATTAATTTTATTGGAAACAAATTCAGAAAAATCAAGATCGTTCAAAACTTTCTTGGGCAAGATATCAATTATCTCTATAATAACTTGATAAGATTTAGAATTTTTAAGATTAATTTTATCAATTTTACCAATTTTAATTGGATCAATAGTCTCGAATACTAATCTTAATTTATCTTGGGACAAGCTGTGGCGAAAATTCTTAAAATTAGATTTTATTATATTTTTTTTGAATAATTTATCAAAGTTAACCTGCTTTAGGTCAATTACTAAGCGATTAGGATTGTCTAGAGTGAATGTTTTGATTTGAGTAAATTCAGAAAAGTAAAGCTCGATTTTATTATTATCAAAATTGATGTTTTGTAGGCTTGATTTAGCAAAAGAACTGCAAGAAAAAACTAATATTAGCGAAAAATAAATCCAAAATATTGCATATTTTAGCTTATTAACATATTTCATTACCTAGATATTACTTGCAAAGCTTTTCAAATCTTCACTATTTTGAATTGAAATTGTTTTAATATCTGGACATGTTTTAGTTGTTAATCCGCATAAGACCTTACCACAGCCAATTTCAATCACCTGCTCAACACCGCTATTTTTCATTAATATTAACGACTCTCTCCATCTTACAGATCCAGTGACCTGCCTAATTAACAACTCCCTAATTACTCCAGCATTATCAACGATATCAGCCGTAACATTGGCTATTAGAGGCACTATAGGTTTTGCAATTTCGGCATTTGATAGAGCTTCTTGCATTTCATGTTGAGCTTCAATCATTAATTGCGAATGAAAAGCACCGCCAACCGGCAATATAATTGCTCTTTTGGCGCCAAATTCTTTAGCTCTTTCCGTAGCTCTTATAATTGCTGATTTGTGTCCAGAAATAACAATTTGACCAGTAGAATTATCATTAGCAACTTGACAGATATCATTCTGAGCAGAAATTTTTACCAATTCTTCAACTGACTCTATTTCTAGACCTAAAATTGCCGCCATAGCTCCTTCGCTTTGAGCAGCGCAATTAGCCATGGCTTTACCTCTGATCTTGAGAAGTCTTGTAGTTTGTTTTAAAGTTAAAGAATCAACAGCGCAAAGAGCTGAATATTCACCCAAGGAATGGCCAGCAACATAAGAACAAATATCACTTAAATTGATTCCAAATTCTTTTTGCATAATTCTAATTAGAGCAATTGAAACAGCCATAAGAGCGGGTTGCGCATTTTCAGTTTTTATCAATTCGTCAGCTGGCCCCTCAAACATAATTTTGGTTAAATTAAGCCCCAAAATATCATTAATTTCATCAAAAACTTCTTTAGCTTGCGAAAAATTTTGTTGCAGATCCCTACCCATACCAACTGATTGCGAACCTTGACCAGGAAAAATTAATGCTGTTTTCATTTTAATTAAAATAATTTTATTAAACTATTACTTAAGAACTTTATAAAGAATATTCTTCAAAAATACAAAGATTTTATTATAAAACCACTAAATCATCGCAATAAAAAGTTATTTTTTATAATTTTGCTTTTTAGGAAAAATTATTTCGATATAAGTTTTGTTACGATTTATTATTGGATTGGATATATCAATATCATTTGGCAAAGAAAATGAATAATAAAAATTAGCAATAGACTTTGATCGCAAGATTTTATTATCATTTTTTTGACTATTTTGTTGTTTTTTATTGGCACTTAAAGTCAGGATATTTTCTTTAATATTTACAATTATATCATCTTTATCGTAGCCACTAAAATCTAAACGATAAGATAATTTGTTATCTTCCCTTTTAGAAGTTACACTAACAGATTCATTAACAAAAATACTATCATTTTGCTTTTCACTTAGAAAATCAGAAAATCTCTGATTAAATATTTTTTCTTGCCTTTCAAACATATCATCGAATCTTTTTCTCATAAGATGCATTTCACTAAATATATCTTTGTGATTAAATAAATCATCAAAAGTTTCATCATCATTATAATTAATTATATTTTCTATTGCATTAGAAGAAGAATTATTAACTAAAATAGTTCCGCACAATCCGCCAAATATAGTAAAAACAATAGCAATAAAAAGACGAGAATTAATAATTTTTTTTATTAATGATTTATAAGAAAGATTTTTATTTTGTATATTTTTAGATTTTTTCATATGATTGTAATTTGATTTATTATGACATTTTAACTTAATTATATCATATTCATATATTAATAACGACAAATAGTTACAAGTGTTAAATTTTCAGAAATTAAAGCCTGGTATCAAGCAAGGATGGATTAAATCTTTTAATTCAGGATTATCACAAGATAATAATGGCAATTACCTACCTTGGATGACCTATACAGCTATAGAATTTTTAGAAAAAAATTTAAAAAAAACAGATAATATTTTTGAATTTGGCTGTGGTACTTCAACATTGTTTTTTAATGAAAAAGTTAAAAGAATTATATCATTGGAAACTAGGCCGATTTGGTTTGATATTATAAAAAACAAACTTTTACCATCAAATAATAATTGGCTAAATCTAGATAAAAAAATAGAAGAACAAATTGATGATATTTTTTATCACCAAAAGGGATGCATTATTCTTCTAAAAAATGGTCAAGAAAACGATCTTTATGAGAATTTTGTCAAAGAAACAAAGCAAAAGTTTGATTTTATTATTATAGATTCTTTAAAAAGATTTCTTTGCCTAGAAAGATCGATTAATTTTCTTACAAAAAATGGTATATTATTGGTTGATGATTCGGAACGAAAATCTTATAAAAAGATTTTTACTTTAATGAAGGATAATAATTTTATTCAACGCGATTTTCCAGGAATTGCTCCTGGGCAATTTAAAAGAAAAAACACAACTATTTTTTCTAGAATTGGTATTATACCAATTTCCACCTAAAAAAACATATAAAATCTAAACAATCTGACTTTATCTTTTTGGCTAAAAATTGCAAAAAGCCTTAAATCCTATAGGTATAGGACTTGCATTTTTTACAATTTTTATCTCAAAAAATATTTTGTCATATTGTTTATTTTTA